>CADCQP010000107.1 GCA_902803535.1 uncultured Bacteroidia bacterium
GAACAAAAAAAGGCTGATCCGAATGGACCAGCCTTACTTTATACTTCATTGATTTGCTCCTTTCAGCAGTGTGCCTTATACGACTGGCGGTATAAGCACGACGAAGCGCTCAGAACCGACTGGTTCTGATTCTGATTCGACTGCTGATTATAAAAGGAATAAATCATTTGTTCCAGGTTAAATTGCAATGCAAAATAGACAGGATAAAATGAAGATGCAAGAAAAAATTTAATTTTATTGTTTTAGCCCTAAATAGGAATTGTTTACACCCCCAGTGCCTGACGGAGGTCCTCGATGATGTCATCGGCGTCCTCCAGGCCGATGGACAGGCGGATGAGTTCAGGCGAAATGCCTGCTTCCAGCAGCTGCTCGTCCGAAAGCTGGCGGTGGGTGTGGGATGCCGGGTGCAGGATGCAGGAATAGCAGTCCGCCACGTGGGTCTCGATGGTGATGAGCTTCAGCGAGTCGATGAAGCGGTTCGCATATGCCCTGTCACCGTTGACCGCGAAAGCCATTACCCCACAGGAGCCTTTCGGAAGGTACTTCTGCTGGAGGGCATGGTCGGGATCGGACGGCAGGTCCGGGTACCTTATCCATTTCACGGCCGGGCATTCATCCAGGAAGGCAGCCACCTTGCGGGCATTGCTGCAATGCCTTTCCATGCGTACGTCGAGCGACTGGAGTCCCAGGCCGAGGTAGAAAGCGTTCTGCGGGCCCTGGATCGATCCCAGGTCCCTCATCAGCTGGCTCGTGGCCTTGGTGATATATGCCAGTTTACCGAACTTCTTGGTGTAGGTGAGTCCGTGATACGAAGGATCCGGCTGGGTCAGGCCCGGGAACTTGTCGGCATGCTCATCCCAGTTGAAGTTTCCGCTGTCCACTATGGCGCCTCCTACCTGCACCCCGTGTCCGTCCATGTACTTGGTAGTTGAGTGGGTGACGATGTCGGCCCCCCATTCGAATGGACGGCAGTTGACGGGAGTCGGAAAGGTGTTGTCCACAATCAGCGGAACCCCGTGACGGTGGGCAAGTTTCGCGAAGCGCTCAACATCCAGGACACGGACTCCGGGATTGGAAAGCATCTCCGTGAATACCAGCTTGGTATTCGGGCGGAACGCCTTCTCCAGGACATCGTCCGGGGCCTCCTGGTCAACGAAAGTCACGTCGATGCCCATCTTCTTCATGGTGGTGCCAAGCAGGTTGTAGGTGCCGCCGTAAATCCCCGCGGTAGAGACGATATGCCCCCCGCATTCGCATATGTTGAAGCAGGCGAAGAAGTTCGCCGCCTGTCCGGACGAAGTGAGCATCGCTGCTACACCTCCTTCGAGCGCTGCGATCCTGGCCGCGACCATGTCATTGGTAGGATTCTGGAGTCGCGTATAGAAATAACCGTTGTCTTCCAGGTCGAAGAGCCGGCCCATCTGTTCGCTGTTCTCGTATTTGAATGTAGTGCTCTGGTAGATTGGAATCTGGCGCGGCTCGCCCTTTCCCGGCGTGTAGCCCGCCTGTACGCATTGGGTAGCTTTTTTCATGGTAACTTCGTTTCGGACTGATTGTCCCAGCCTTTTTCAAAATACAAATATATACAAAGTTTCATTCACCTGTGTTTTTCATTATATTTGTTCCATATATAACCGCTTTTAAACACATAGGAACTACATATGAATATCAGGAAGATTATATCCGCATTTTCCCTTTTACTTCTATGTCCTTTTGTCTGCCGTTCCCAGGTCGGACGCCTGCCGACGGTTACCGACATAGATTACAATTATTCACAGGAAGTCAGCGGAATCGATGACATGGCCTGGACATGGTGGTTCGGACCCCAGGTCTGGTCGTCCGATGACTACAAGTCAAAGCTCTGGTGGGGTTATACTTCCGCACGGGGCTATACCGGGGTCGCTGAATACGACGCGGCCAGCCGCAGCTTCAGGAAGATGCACCTCAAAAAGGGGCCCTGGCTGGACGACCACAACAACAGCGTCGTGGTCCTGCTCCCGGACAGGAGGCTGGGCTGCATCTATACGAACGGCCATGACAAGGGGAACCAGGTTTTCGTCAGGATATCCAAATCATATGAATCCATCGACGAATTCGACGATGCCGTCGCGATCGACTTCGTGGGCACTACGACATATGTACAGTACTTCTTCATGAATGGGAAGCACTACATATTCACGAGGACCCATCAGGGCACATACAAATGGGCCTGGACTTGCTCGGAGGACTTCGTGCACTGGTCGGTGCCCGCGGAATTCATATCCGCGACCAACAAGAGGTACTACATAAAGATGCAGAAAGTGACCGATGTCGACGGGGTTATCCGGGTCATTGCCTACGGACATCCGACGCAGAGCACGGACAGCAACATCCGGATGGGTTTCATCAATTTCAATGATGGAAACATCTACAACAAAGACGGTAAGACCGTAGTCACCCGTCTCGGAGAGAGCTTTTACTATACCGATCTCGACATACTGTTTCCGCACGAAGAAGGGAAAGTCCTGCGTCTTTTCGACGTGGCGGCTTCTCCGATGGCTGAATGCGCCGTCGCCGTGGCTTCATTCACTAAAGATATAAAGACGGATTCACGCTATCTCATCTACAGGAACGGCTCCATCCAGGACATCTCCGCAGGGGGCCTTCCTTTCTGGGACAACTCCGTATATCTCGGAGGGATGACTTTCCTGGACAAAGACAGGGTAGCGGTATGCCGTAACGACGGCCTTCCCGACAACGGGACGGACTATGTCGAACTCTGGAGGTACAAAGGCAATAAATGGAAAATGGAAAAATGCCTCCATAAGGAAAAGGTCGGAGAAAACATCATACGCAACATCCGCCCGCTGGTTGACTACAACGGACGTTATCTCCTTTGGCAGCGTGGCTGCTATGACAATCGCCAGAAGCCCCACACCTTCACTCTGGAGGCTAAGATTTACGACCTCAAAACGGGGAAGCAGATTAGATAAAACCTTGATTATGACACGAAACCACATCAGCACTGCCGTCCTGGCATTCCTGGCCGCCATCACACTCTCTTCCTGCGGCAATGTCAGCCCGTTAAAATTCGAAGGATCCGACACTGAAAGGATCCAGGCTGCAGTAGATGCCGCCGTAGGGAAGAAAGTAGTGATCCCGAAACAGAATCCACGCGGAGGGGACATATGGGAAATCGACCGCGCAATCACTCTTCCGTCCCACACCACCCTGATCCTCGACGGCTGCACGCTGCAGCTCACCGACGCATCGAGGGACAACATGTTCCGCAGCGCCAACGTAGGCGAAGGGATCAAGGATCCCGGCAAATTGGAAGACATTTCGATCATAGGACGGAACGGAGCCACGCTTCGCGGAGCTGACAACCCGCGCTCCACCGGAGACTCGCGCAGGAACCTTAGCACGGGAGATTTCTCCCTCAGCCACAATCCGGGGTGGAACAGCTACGGCACCGACGCCGGGAAGGAAGGACTGAAACAGAGGGGCGACTGGCGCAACATCATGATCCTCCTCGCATATGTGGACGGGGTCCGCATGGAAGGCTTCCGCCTCGAAAACGGCCACTGCTGGGCGATTTCATTCGAGAGGGTCTTGAATGCCGACCTGACAAATCTCGAACTGTACAGTCCTGAGGTCCGCGTGATCGACGGCAAGCGCAAATCTGTCTTCAACGCCGACGGCATCGACCTCAGGGAAGGGTGCAAACACTTCAATATAAGCAATATAAAGGCGGTGACCGGAGATGATCCCATAGCCCTTTCTGCCCTCCAGGGCGGCAAAGGGGAGAGCGGCGACGTCAACTCCACCATGGTCACCAGCAAGCCACACACGGGTCCCGAAGACGACATCGAGGACATCCACATCAGCAACATCATGACCGACTGCAGGGGAGTCGCCATCCGGAGCAGCGATTCCGCCGGAATCCATCACATATACATCGACAACCTGACGTCCAGCCCCATCGAGGGGGTCACATCACTCAGCCGTCCGTTCGTCATCCTGCTCGGCAATACGAACTACGGGAATCCCGCCGATGCATATGCGATCCACGACATCTATATTTCCAACGTCCGCGGCGCCGGGAGCGACTTCATACAAGTGAAATCGGCCATATCCGACATCAGCGTCACCGACTGTACCTATGACAGTCCTTCCGGAAAGGACCTTATCACATATCTGGTCGATCCCGCGAGCTGCAGGAACATAAGCGTCGAGAGCAGTTCCACCCTCCGCACCCAGACATATGGAAAAGCCATTCCCGTGGGCAGGGCGTGGAGCGTGTCCTTCCCCGCCGCTGGCGGCAAGCGCTTCTTCACTGACACCCTGGCCTTGTCGCTTGCCAGGTTCGGAGTCGGTTCCGACGAGGCGGAGTACTCTTCGGCAATAGAAATAGCCGACACCCGTGCGGCTGACGGATGGTTCCTGGATCTGGGCGTTGTCCGCGGAAGGGCAACCGTTACACTTAACGGAGAAGTTGCAGACGAAGTCTTCGGCGCGGACGCCCATGAAAGCCGTATCGATGTCACACGTCTGTTGAGGCCGGGGGTCAACCTGCTCGAAATCCGCATCAAGAAACTGGATGACAAGCCCTTCGGGCTTTTCTCGGGAGTGAGTCTCATCCCCGTGTACAACCCTCTCCCCTCTTCGGAAACCGTCATCGCGCAGACCAGGCTGGTCAATGACCGCTTCATGAAAATGTTCGAAGACCCCTCCAAGCCTGTTCCATTCCCGTCAAGGCACAAGACATATGAGGGAAACATATGGACCCGGGGCGTTTACTTCGAGGGACTCATGTCCCTTTACGCGGCTGACAGCCAGAGTTCCTATCTGGACTACGCACGCCGCTGGGGTGAGACGTTCGGATGGAACATGAGGAACGGAGAACCGCTTACCCGCAACGCCGACAACTACTGCTGCAGCCAGACTTACATCGACCTCTACAGGATTTTCAAGGACCCGGCCATGATTGCCAATGTCAAGACCTGTATGGAGAACATCCTTTCCACTGATGAGTCTGACGCCGACTGGACCTGGATCGACGCCATACAGATGGGGATGCCTGTGCTGGTCAAATACGGAGTTACAGCCGGGCGTCCGGAGTTCTTTGAAAAGGCCTGGAAGATGTACAAATGGGCCCGCGACCGCTTCTGGAACCCCGAAGACGGGCTCTGGTGGAGGGATGCTTCCTTCTGCCCGCCCTATACGACTCCAGGCGGGAAGGACTGCTACTGGGCCAGGGGCAACGGCTGGGTGCTTGCGGCATATATGCGTGTCCTTGACGAACTTCCGCAGGACGCTCCGCACCGGGATGTCTATGAGGCAGACTTCAAGGCAATGTGCGAAGCCCTGGTTTCCTGCCAGAGGCCGGACGGCACATGGAACTGTTCCCTTGAGGATCCCGAGGACTTCGGCGGACCGGAAGCCACAGGGACATCCCTGTTCATCAGCGGGCTGTCGTGGGGGCTAAGGACCGGAAGGCTTGACCACAAGACCTATCTGCCCGTAATCTCGCGTGCATGGAACGGACTTCAGCGCATATGCATCCATGAAGACGGCTTCATCGGCTATTCCCAGGGGACCGGCAAGGAGCCTAAGGAAGCACAGCCGCTCAGCTACGACCGCATCCCGGATTTCGAGGACTTCGGGACAGGGTGTTACCTTCTCGCCGGGAGCCAGGCAGCCCTGCTCTCCCGCTTCCTGGAGGAGAATGACAATATTTCAACCTTATGAAAAAGATTTTGATGATTGCGGCGGCGGCCCTGATGGCCCTGCCGCTTTTTGCAAAGGTCCCGGGTTGCGTGACAGTGACCCGTGACCGGCTCCTCAGTGGAGAAAAGCTTATGGCAGAGGAGTTTCCGCGTTGCAGCAAAAAAGGAAACAGCCTGGTTTTCAGCGCAGGCGTGGAGTCTTTCGGGAAGCTGACCATTGGAATGGGCTTCGAGTCTTACCGTGCCCGGTGGATAGTCATCGACGGAAAGGGAGTTTCGCTGTACACGAGGGAAAAAGAGAACACCCTGGTAGAATCCTTTGAGCACGGCGTCACGGTCAAGGACTTTATCGTGATATCCATTCGCCAGCGCGTTGATGGAAAGTCCGATTTCATCCTCCAGAGCGGCGGAAGTTCCTTCCGGCAGGTCCTCTCGACAACTACGGACATGAACGGCTGTCCCCAGGTCATATGCGATGGCACAGTCCTGTCCGATGTCCGCCTTTCGTGCGGAAATGCAGACCTGGACAAGGACATTTGGCTTTTCGGAGACAGTTATTTCGGAATCAACAGTGCCCGCTGGCCGGGTTACCTGAAAGATGCGGGATATGTGGACGGGTACTATATCAACGGCCTTGCCGGGCAGAACTCGAAAGGAGCGCTTGACGACCTTAAGAGGGCTCTGGCGCTCGCTACGCCGAAGTTCCTGGTCTGGTGCCTGGGGATGAATGATCCCGATGAACGCTGGCTGACATGCTTTGAGGAGGTGAAGTCCATATGCCGTGACAAAGGCATATGCCTTGTTCTCTCTACGGTCCCTTCGGTCCCGACGCGTTCGAAGGAACTGATCAACAAGACAGTACGTGAAAGCGGGCTGCGTTACGTGGATTTCAGCAAGGCCGTCGGGGCGACGCCGGACGGGACTTGGTACGAGGGTTGCCTTCACACCGACGGAGTTCATCCGACGCCGCTCGGGGCCCGCTATCTTGCCATGCGTTTCCTTGCGGATTTCCCGGAAATCACCCTTACAGCCTATTCAGAAGGTACACTGTAAAGTAAAAAGAACTATATTTGACTGGTTATTATTACGATTAAATAGAGAATCATGCGTTTGAACAAAATCGTATTCATTGCAGCTGCCATGCTTGCGGTTGCGGCATGCAGCACGGAAAAAGAGACGGAAAAACCTGTTGTAAAGCCTGATAACCCTCAGCCTGAGCAGCCGTCGGAGACTCCTTTGACTTTCACGGCTACCCTTCAGCAATTCACTGAAGCGCAGATCGGCACCAAGACGGCCATGTCAGGCCCCCTCTCCGCCAAGTGGCAGCCGGGGGACAGGATCGCCGTGTTCTGCGGGAAAAGCACTTCGCAGTATTCATATGTAACATCGGCCGGTGACGGGACCTTTACGGGAAACGGCAAGAAGGCTTCACTCTATAGGGCTGTCTATCCTTCAGGAATGACTACCGGCTTTTCCCTGGGAAAGAGCGAGAGTGTCCCTGACACATTGAGCATACATTTCCCTTGCGAGCAGACAGCGGTGAACGGGAGTTTCGACCCGACGGCCACGGCAGCGGTCTGCACATCAACCGATGATAAGCTGGCTTTCCAGAATGTCGGAGGACTCGTGCGTTTTACCCTTAATGGCACGGGAATCACAAAGGCTACTCTCCGCACTCCGGACGGCACCCGTTTCGGCGGCGTGGCCAAGGTCATCATGGACTCCGGCAACGACCCGGAGATTGCATCATATGTGGACAAGAAGTCCGCGTATTCGGTGTGGCTGAGGCCTTCGAACGGAACCTTCGAGAGCGGCGGGACCTATTATTTCTCGATTCCGCCCCAGGAACTGTCCCATGGAGTCAAGATCATATTCACCAATTCAGAGGGGAAAGAGGCTATATGGTCTGATACTACTCCAATCAAAGTTGAGCGTTCCACGATTGCCGATCTGGGTACTATCGATACCGGTTCACTCCTTTGGGAGAATGTCGCCGTCCTGGAATTCCTCAAGGAGAGCGGCACCACCTTCCTCTGGCCGTTCTCCGAGCCTGCATCCAATCCATTCCCGACAGGGTACAAGGATGCACGTCAGGTGAACTACATGAAGGTTCGTACTCCCATGACGCTGAAGGGTGTCGGGGATTTCGTCCTCTATCTGGACTATGACGGGAGCAAATTCGCCGACAATGAGGCGGCCCTCGGAAGCAGCTATGTAGCACCTACGAACCACACCGGTTTCAGGTTCGGTTCTTCTGCCGGTTCTTATCTTGAGGTCCCAGGCAGGGAAGGACTTGCGGTGTACAAGATTACCATAACCGCAGCCACTAACGGCGAGTTTCAGTCTGACGGCAAGACCGCCAAGACTTCAGACCTTGGAAAGCTCAGGATTACCGATTCGAAGGGTAACGATGTCGAGGGCGGCGAGATGTCCACGGCCACTCTGGCCAAGGGTGCTGAGCTGACCTGGAAGTTCAGGGGGACCAACGGCATGCCTTACCGGATAGTTTCCGGCGGCGGAGAGACGAACATCTTGGAACTGAGGGTGTTCTACATGTCTTCTACCGATCCTCTTGTCTTCTCTGCCCAGGGCGTGACCATGCAGGGTGTGAGAGTTGACCCCTTCGATCTTACCCAGGCTACCGTCAGCGGTTCATTCGATGCCCTTCCGTTCTTCGATGCAACTAAATTCACCTGCGGTTTCGAGTACAAGCTCAAGACAGCAACGACGTGGAGCCAGGCGGTCTGCAGTTCTCCTGCAGAGAATTTCAGCTGCACTCTCAGCGGCCTCGATCCGGACAAGGAATACGAATGCCGTGCATTCGTGACCTGTGGAAGCACCACGCTGCGCAGCAGCCGTGCTATTACTTTCAGGACGTCATTCCTGGAGGAAGCCGAAGATCCGGCCGCCGATGTGGTCAAGTCATATGACTATTCTGTCCTGAAGGGAATGGGGCATCCGCGCATTATGATGCGCAAGGGCGATTTCGAGAAACTCGCGGAGCGGGTGAAGGACAAGGCATCCTGGCCTATGCTTGCAAAGCTGAATGACCTGATCATTTCATATGCTTCAGGCGAGACCACATCTTCATCTGCTATTACTTACACGCTCGATGCTTCGAACAAGCGCCTGCTTTCCGTTTCGAGGCTTGTCGTGAAGAGGCTTTTGTTCTGCAGTTACGCCTATCGGATGACAGGAGAGCAGATTTATCTCAACAAGGTCAAGGAGACCCTGGATATTGTGTGCCGTCAGTTCCCGGACTGGCATCCGTCTCATTATCTTGACACGGGTGAGATGGCTCTCGGAGTCGCCATTGCATATGACTGGCTGTACTACGACCTGGACTATGACACCCGCCTGGCGGTGCGCAAGGCGCTCAGCAATTATGGAGTGAACACGGCCCTGAATGATAAGAGCGGAAAGAATGCGACGCAGACCACTAAGAATAACTGGAATTCAGTGTGCAACGCCGGTATTACTGCTGCCGCCATCGCTATCTATCCCCAGGATAAGGCAAATGCGGCACAAGTCATTGAGAATGCTCTGGTTTCCAATGCTGTAGCTGTCGAGCAGATGTATTCTCCTGACGGAAACTATGGTGAGGGCTATGGCTACTGGGAGTACGGAACTTCCTATCAGATCTGCCTTAATGAAATGCTGATAAAGGCCTTCGGAAACGACCATGGTCTTTCTGCGATCAATGGTTTCATGAAGACTGGCGAATTCATGCTCTTCATGGGCAGCGCTTGCGGAGGGAATTTCTCGTTTGCTGACGGTGGAAGCGCCAAGGAGTCAATGAATATCCCGATGTGGTGGTTTGCTGCAAAGAGCGGAAACGCTGCCCTTCTCGCCAATGAGATCAGGCTCCTGAATGATGGCAAGTATTCTGCCAACAGGCTCCTCCCGGTGATTCCAGGTATGATCATGGACTTCAGTTTCGATGCTTCCAACCTTCCGTTCCCGTCATCCAATATGTGGGTTGGAGAAGGCCTAGTGCCTGTCGCCATGGTCCACACCGGATGGAAATTCAATGCTTCGGACTATTATTTCGGATTCAAGGGCGGTGCTGCGAACGGGCCTCACGGACATATGGATGTTGGTTCATTCGTCTACGAGTCCCAGGGAGTGCGCTGGTCTGATGACCTTCAGAGGCCGGATTACGCTCAGGCTGAGAACCTGACTGCGGCAGCAGGAGGCAGTTACTGGACAATGTCGCAGAAGTCCCTGCGCTGGGAGTTCTTCAGGATGAACAACCTGGCACACAGCACGTTGACATTCGAGAATAACGACGGGAGCGTCAGCAAGACGCATGATACCGACCACGATGTTACCGGAAAGGCTACGATTATCGAGAGGTACACGGATCCCGGTTCGCTCGGTGTCAAAATGGACCTTACTCCTGTTTTCAAGGGGCAGGCCGCTTCTGTGAAGAGGACCGTAAGGCTTATGGGCGATGATCTTGTTATCACTGATGAGGTGAAGGCTCTTAACGGTACGGATGCGAAGATGCAGTGGAGGATGCTTACTCCTGCTACAGTCCAGAAGGGATCTGATGGCGAGACTTTGACCCGCAGCGGCAAAGGCTTGTCGCTGAAGGCTGTCCCGTCTTCTTCCTCCGTGGCTGTCAATTACACCACCTGGGAGCCCAAGAGGCCTTCCGACTGGACGCCCAAGAGGACAGAAGCTCTGTGGAATGGTGATAATTCCGGTTACACTATCGCCGGTTACACCGCTATCGTTCCCAAGGGCACTACCGTTACCTTCGTCACGACGCTGTCCAAGAGATAGCAAGAGGGGGTGTATTCCTTGGAATACATCCTCCTCTAAACAAAGCTCCCCGCAGGAATCGTCCTGCGGGGAGCTTGCGTTTCAGAATAAACCTTCTTTTACAGAGCTTTGATGGTGTAGGTCTCAAGCTTAACGTCCCGGTCACGTGCGACGAGGACATCATTGGCCTTGTAGGTGTTCCCTTCCGCGTCAGTAAGCGTGAAAGAATAGGTCAGCATATACCTCTGCTTTGCACCCCAGTTATTATAGGCATCATTTGCATCTGCCAGCTTGTAGGTGCCGCTCCCGGTTACTGTGTAGTCAGCATCCTCGGGTGCGCTGATGGTCACATTCTCTCCGTTCTGCGTAAATACGAGAGTTGGTGACATGTTCATCAGAGATCCCTTGAGCTTCTGGGTAAAGGCGGTGGTATGCCTGCCAGTAGTGGTGAGCATCACAACCTCGTTATTCCCGACATCATGGGTAATATCATCTGCTGCCTTGTATTCTGCAGTCTCGGTCTTACCTCCGGCAGTAATGCTGGCTGAACCATAGTGGAACCAGTGTCCGTGGAGTTCGGTGATGAACTTGACGCCGAACATGGTAAAATCCTTCGGAGCGATGGTCCACTGGTCGGAGAAGCGCCTGTCGGGGTTAACCTCGTCGGAGAATCCCACCAGGAGGCTGTCCAGGTCGGAAGTACCGGTCATCACCAGAGGAACCACATATGTGTTCTTGATGGCGTCGGGATCGTTGAAGAAGGCATCGCTCAGCTGGACGGTGACTCCTCCGTTATACGCACCCTTGGGAATGGTAATCTGGCTGGTGTTGCTCAGCGTGTAGTAAGAAACGGGAAGAGGTTTGACGGGATCGCCGTTGGCGAATGCCACTCCATCGCACAGAGACTCATCCACCTTGAAAGAGATGTTCCTGTCCTTATTGTTCTTGTACACACCGCCCATTGCAGCGGAGATCACGAACTTGCCGGCATTGTCGTTGTCGTTCGGGAAGATATAGTCTCCGAGAACGAGAGTCCTCACCGGGAACTGATACGGAAAGAAACCTGTAGTATAGTCATAGTCCGGGAAATCCTTGTCAAAATTATGGCAGGACACAAGCGCAAGAGCACATGCCAAAACCGTGAATATTCTCTTTTTCATAATCATTCAGTTTTCAAATAATTACTCCCAGCCCTTATTCTGGACGAATCCGAACTTAAGGACCTCGTTGTAGGGGATCGGGCCGTAGACCATGTAGGGCTTGTAAGCTCTCTCTTCTACGTCCACTTCACTATAGACGCCGTCTTTGAGGGAAATTCCCCTGGCAGGCTCATCAAGAGCGACATTCCATCTCCGGAGATCCCAGAAGCGGAAGCCCTCGAAGCTGAGCTCGATACGGCGCTCATTGCGGATGAGGGCTCGCATGTCTTCTTTGGAGCTAACCTTGGCAAGATAGGCATCGTCAGTGATACCGGCCCTTTTGCGGATAGCTGCGATCACGTCACGGGCAGAGAAACCAAAGCTGCCCTTGCCATCTGGACCCCAGGCTTCATTGGCTGCCTCAGCATAGATGAGGAAGATCTCTGTGTAACGGATAATAGGCTCAATATGGTCCTGGGTATTCGTCTTGCCGGTCTGCATATTCACATCCTCGCGGAGATGTTTGCGCAGATAATAACCGGTCCTGGTCGAATACTGCATCTTGTTGGCAAGGTCGTCAGAAGAACCTGTGAGAGTGTTGATCACAGCACCACGGACTTTGCTTCCATCGAGAACGACGATCTGTGCAAGACGGGGATCGCGGTCAGCATAGGGATGAGAAGCATCGTAACCGGATTCAGGATCGTCGATCGGATAACCGTTCTTCATCGGGAAGGCGTCCACGAAATTCTGGGTCGGATTGATGCGTCCGTGTCCGTACACAGTGGGAGGATAGTTGTCACCTTCCCAAGTGTTGATGGTACGCATATAGCGGCGCCAGACCATTTCAGGGATATCCTTGTCATCACCAGTCCTCAGCTTGGCTTCCTTTACCTGATCAGGCAGCCAGAAGATATTACCCTTCGGGTCGAGTCCGCTTACACCGCCGATGTCCTTGAGAATCTCGCCGGCATAATTGGCAGCAGCCTCCCAGAGAGAAGCGGTGTTAGACGGATTGAATGCCGGGCTGGCTACCAGCAGGGCGAGGCGGGCCTGGAATGCATTGACGATACGACCACTTACCTTCTGCCTGCGCTGGTTGCCGAAGACCTGGTTGTACTCGTCAAGATTCAGGTAATTGAACTCTGCGGGGACAGAGGTAACGTCACCATAGTCCTCGGGGAGATATTTCAGGGCCTCGTTGAAGTCATCCATGATACTCTGAACCGACTCGGTAAATGATTTCCTCGGCTCGGAGAAAGTCGCGATGTCGGTAACATATTCATTGTAGATAGGAATACCAAGAAGTTCCCCATCTGCACTGATACCACCGTGGTTGCGGAGCAGGAAGTACTTCAGGATGCCTCTGAGTGCATATGCCTCACCGGTATAAAGGGTCTTGAAGGCCCTGGCCAGTCCTTCGTTCGAGGGTTTCCAGTCAATGTCGTCAACAACGGTAAAGAACCTGTTGAGGTTCATGATACCCCTGTTGCACTGGGTCCACATGTCCTGTGCATTGGACAGGGAGCTCCATCCACCGGTAGCCATGGTACGATAGCTGTTGCCCGGATCATTGGATACGGCGTCATCTGTAGCAACATCGTCGAACCTCGGAGTGATATAAGGCATCTGGGTGTAGCCATATGTCATGATTCCTTCGGCTTTTGCCGGAGACATGAGCACGGATTCCAGATTGTTACGGAAGTTCTCCTCAGGGTTCAGCGGGTCATCGCAGGCCGCAAAGGCGAAGAGCGAAGCGATAAGAGCTGCTAAAAGTATTCTGTAGTGTTTCATAAACATTCAGTTTTTAATGTCAGAACGAAGCCTTGAAGCCTATGGAATAGGTCCTGTACTGCGGCTCACTACCAATGTTCAATTGTTGATATTCGCGGTTCGGGGCTATCCGGACAGGGTTCGAGCAGTCTATGTAGAGATTCAGGTTTGTCATGTAAAGCTTGCGCGCGATGTTCTCGGGCATCTTGTACATGAGCTGCACCTTGCGGAGCTGGAAGAAGGAGTTGTCATACATCCAGAAGGTCGAACGGCGGTTGTTGTTCGCCGCGGCGACTGAATGGACGGCCGGCCACTTGGCATTCGTGTTTTCCGGTGTCCAGGAATCCCTTATGCGGGTTGGATACGGATCGGCAGCGTCAACATACCAATAGTTTCCATGCTCAAGGAAGGTAGCGTAATCCTTACCCCAATAGGCATTGCCGATAGTGTAAAGAGTGAAGTTCTTGTAACCAAGCTTCAACTCGATACCGCCGGAGAATGGCGGATTCCACGTACGGACGTAGACCTGGTCATTATTGTCAATCTTGCCGTCTTTGTTCTGGTCCTTGTACTTGATGTCACCGGGACGGACATCACCAAAGGTCTGTACAGGACTGTTGTCAATCTCCTCCTGACTCTGGAAAAGACCAAGAGACTCAAGAGCCCATGTACCGGCACGGGAATGACCGACATAGTTCTGATAATCGTAGTCGTGAAGTTCACTGTACTTCTCATATCTGGAGACTACATAAAGGATGTTGGCTCCTGCATAGAGGCTGAAATCACCCCAGCGGTTATTATAGGTAATACCTGCCTCAAAACCCTTGTAGCTGTCCTCATTGTAGTTCTCATAAGGTACATAGTCGGAATAGAATCCCGGCCACCTGACATTGGTGCGGACAACCTGATCGCTGTACCTGTTGAAGAACGCATTGGCCTGGAGGCCGAGGGTCCTGTTCAGGAATTCTCCTTCGAAACCGAAAGCGATTTCCTTGCGGATCTCGAAACTGAGATTGGCGTTCTCACCCCTTGATGGTTTATAACCGGAATTACTGCGGTTATTCTCGTCCCAAACCCAAGAGCCACTTCCACCCCAGGCGCCATCATAGAGGAAGAAGTCGGGGATTCCAATGTCAGACTTGTGGATTCCTCCTGTAAGCCTGAATTTGAGGAAGTCAATGAAGCCGACGTCCTGAAGGAAGTCTTCATTGCTAGCAATCCAAGCTACTCCAAAGGTCGGGGAGAATCCTTTGCGGTGTCCCGGAGCAAGTTTTACAGAGTTGGCGTAGGTAGCGCTGAAGTCAACCATGTAACGCTTGTCATAGACATAGCCGGCCTGGAAGCCAAGATGAGCAAGTTTGTGACCCTGATACTGTGCTTCAGTTCCCTCTGTCCTGGTATCGTTGTCTGAATCACCAAGCCTCCACTTGTACTGACTTGCAAATACAAGGGCATTACCAGTTACATGATGTACGTCATTGAAGGTCCTGTCATAGCTAAGCACTGCAGATCCGCCCATCCTCCTTTGGAAGTACGGGTTTGCAATGGACTGGGTTCCCGGGCGACTGTCAGATCCAATCTGGGTGAGTTTGGTGATCTTGTCATCATCTCCCCATGTGGGCTGATAGACAGAAACTGTGTTGTAGACCGTCTGGTTATAGAAGATACCGAAGTCGAAGTTCATGTTCGTGTGGAACGAAAGACCAGGGGTAATTGCCTTCAAATCAAAGTTCAACCGATCATTGAAGGTGTACTTCCTGACAATGCCTTCAAAGGTTCCGCCACCGTAACCATTTGAGAATACAGAGGAGGTGGTACTTGTGGAACCGCCAAAGATGTACTTACCGTCCACATCATTCTTGCGGGCAAGAAGTTCCGGATCCTCGGGGTTAATCAGGTCTATCGGGAGCAGCGGAGCGATGAGATTGCGCTGACGAGTAGCCGCCTCACTCCAGAAATTACCCCTTCCGGCGTTGTTGTTACGGAAGACTGCAGTACCATCCACCTGGGTATTAATCCAGTCATTTATCTTCAAGTCTACATTGGCCCTGATGTTGATGCGGTTGTCACGAGCATTGGACCACTGGCCGAAATCGATAAGGGAACCGGTGGAATTCCAACCTGCGTTCACATAGTACTTAGCGACCTTGTTGCCACCGCGAAATTCCGCATTCAAGTCATAATAGTTCTTGAAACGGCGGAGCCATTTGTCAGAATAGTAATCAGTTGAAGGATAACGGTAGGGATTGCCAGTCTTGTAGTTCTGAATATCCTCGTCACTATAAACCGGATCCAGACCATCATTCTTCCTGGCCTGGTTGTACCAGGTCATGTACTCCCATGAATCCATGTATTCCGGCATGGAAATAGGATCATAGAGGCCGAAGTTGAAGTTCACATCGGCAGTGCTCCTGCCTTCATAACCTCTCTTAGTCGTAATCATGATGACACCGTTGACAGCCTGGGTACCATAAAGTACAGCAGCATTCATATCCTTGAGAACGGTGACCGATTCGATTTCCGATGCCCTAAGGTAGGTTATGTCACGCGGAAGGCCGTCAACGACGTAAAGCATGTTGCCTGACGAAGTACCCGTCTGGGTCTCAGAGGATACGTCGATACCGACACCCAGGCCTCGGATGTTGTTACCACCCATTACGCCCAAGGTCCTGCCGGTGAGGATGCCGTTGCTCCAAATGTTGTGATCGTACTCCTCAATGTCGTCAACCACAACCTTGCTGTAAGCACCGACTACATCACCGTCATAGGCTTCGCGGAATGCAAGGGCAACCTTGTCTTTATTGCCGTAGCGCAAAGTATCGCTTTGGGCGAAGGCACTCAGACTTCCGACAAGCAGAAGGGACGCGAAAATTGTTGCTATTTTCTGAAATGTCTGTTTCATATGCATGTTGTTTTAGTGCATCACCATCCGGGGTTCTGAGAGAAGCCCTTGTACATCTTGGTGTATTTCACCTGGATGGGCAGCCAGTTCATCTTCGGGGATGAAGCAACCCTTGTGATGATGACCCTTTCCCTGATGTTCGTGGGTTTGCCATCCGCACCACGGTCAAAGTCGATGCAAGTCTTATCAAGATACCTCGGGTCAGCTATTCTGTTCCAGCGACGGAGGTCATCGAAGCGCTGTGCTTCCATCAGAAGTTCGACAGCGCGTTCGCGGACGATCTGCTCAAAGAAGGTAGGAGCATCTGAAGTGTAACGTGCCGGAAGGGCAGGGACGCCGCATCTTGCGCGAACAGCTTCAAAAGCCTCGACTGCTGTCTTCGAATAGGTTGAAGCCTTGGCAGACGGGCCGCCGCCGGTCATCCAGTTCACAGCCTCTGCATACATCAGATAGACGTCAGCCATCCTGAGGTAAGGGCAGTGAGCCTCAAGCTTGTTGGCGAAGTTGTTGTTGAAGTCCTTGCCTAAACCATTGTACTTGCGATAATAGTATCCGGTGTCGCTTCCTTTTCCAAAGGATCCGCCATTACGATGGTAACCACCATTGAACAATTCAGCATAGTGGTTGTGAGCGGCAGGATCAAGGTTGCTGATACGGTCACCGTCAACTACAACGAGAAGGTCGAATCTCGGGTCTCTGTTGGTCCAGGGATCCTCAGGATTGAAGCCGGACTCAGGATCGTCAATCGGAAGGCCATTAGCCATACCGAAGTTCTTTACAATGTTCTGGGTCGGGCCCTCTGACGCTGTTCCGTTCATGGAAAGGGAAGCCGGAACAGTTGATCCCAAAGCTGACCACCTGACACGACGGTCATAGTACTGAGAATTCATGATGACTTCATGGGCGCCGGTACGTGCATAGTTCGGCATCCAGAAGATCTGCTCATATGTCTTCCACGGCTCAAGGTAGTAATCCTTCTTTTCATCTGAGAGTTTGAGGAGCTTGCCGAGGGCCTCCGCAGCTTGTTTGCACAATTCTCCGTCGAACTCATTTTTGCCGGTAGCCTCCTCATTCAGCATCGGACTGGCAGCCCAGAGAAGGGCCTTGCCCTGGAAACCAAGAGCAAAGTACTTGTTTACCCTCTGGTTGTTGTTACCTGAGGTAGCCTGGCCTGCTGTTGTCCTGTCCCAGTGTTCAGGAAGAAGTTCTGCAGCCTCACCGAAATCCTTGGCCATGAGCTTGAAACTCTCTTGAGCAGTCAGACGGTTATACTCCTCTGTTGTCATGTCTTCGGATGCTCCGATGACATGGGTTATGTAGGGCATACCTCCCCAGTAACGGCAGATTTCATAATAGAAGAATCCCCTGAAGAAAAGAGCCTGGCCTTTAAGAAGTTTGAACTCTTCGTCGGTACCGATGAACTCATCGTTTTCTCCGTCAAGATGTTCCAAAGCCAAGTTAGCGGCACGAATGGCATACCATGCGTATTCCCACACCCTTTTAGCTCGGCAGGTTACATCAGAAGGATTGGCTGACTGGCCGAAGAAATAAGTCTCATTTGCCCACCAGTTGCCAAGATCGAATGCGTCCTGGCCATTGGTCAGGTTTTCGTCTGCAAAATTGAACCTGTTCCAGGCTCCGGCCTTGTCATAGTTCACGATGCAATTGTACATCTGCTCAATGTAGCCCTGGAACGAAGTGAAATTCCCGAAGACATCAGCGTCGGAGATGTCAGACGCAGGAGCCTTATCCAGGTAATCCTCGCAAGAGGTTACTGAAAGACTCAGCGCGAACGCCGCCGCAACGCTAAGTAATATAGTAGTGATCTTTTTCATATCGCAATTCATTTTAGAATGAGAGGTCGATTCCAAAGTTCACACGCTTGACCGTTGGATAAGCACCCTGTGTTGCAGATCCACCGGAATAGGTGTTGCTTCGGTCATCCGGAAGGTCAGACCAGAAGAGAAGGTTGTTTCCATTGACGAACAGCCTGAGGTTGTCGCAGTGGATCCTCTTCAGCAGGCCGACATTCTTGAAGGTATAGCCAAGTTCAACAGTCTGCAGACGTACCGAGGAAGCATCATACAGATAGAAGTCTCCGGTAAATTCTCCGGAAGTCTTCCACCTCGGCATGAAAGAAGATCCGTTCATGTTGTCCTTGGACCAGTAATCGTGGACATGACCGAAGACAACATCATAATCACTCTGGAAGTTATTGAAGCCGATGTAACGGTTGCAGTTGTTTACAGCGTAGAACTGGATCATGAAATTCCAGCCCTTCCAGCTTGCTCCGAATGAGAATGATCCGGTGTTTTCCGGGATACCAGAGTAACCGACAGGAGGAGTATCCTCGGATGACTTGATGAGGCCGTCCGCATTGAAGTCAACGATGTCATAGAAACCAGGAAGTTTCGCTGCATCATTGTTCTCCTGAGGGATACTGGCGTACACCTCATCCCAGTTCTTGTACATTCCTGCAGAAATCTGGTTACGGGTCTGGCCGATCTTGTAGCCCTGCTGTTTCAGATAGAAGAACTGCAGCTGCGGGTCGTCACGGAACAGGATTTCATTCTGGTTGTGGTTGTAGGTGGCCTTGGCCCAGAGAAGAAGATCCTTGCCGATCTGCTTGTTCACGCCAAGTTCGAATTCGAAACCTCTGGAATTGACGCTACCAAGGTTCGCACTTGCAGCGGTAGCACCATAGAACACAGGGATTGAACGAGCTGAACCGGCCATGAGAATATCACGACGCTGCTCGGTGAAGTAATCGAAGCTGAAGGTGATGAGGTCCTTCCATGCGCTCAGCTCGATACCGAAATTCTGCTTTGTAGCGGTCTCCCAGTGAACATCCGGGTTACCAACGGAGGACTCCCTATAGATTGTATACGGGCTCTGGGTATTGTCATTCACACCAAGCATGGCTTTGCCGCCATGTTTATACTGTGACTGATAAAGCCAGCGGGTACTGGAGACATTGTCGTTTCCGACCTTACCCCAGCTATAGCGGAGCTTAACCTTGTTGAGCCAGTCAACTTTGAACCAAGGCTCGTTGGAGACATACCAACCAAGAGCCACAGAGGGGAACAATGCGAAACGGTAGCCAGGGCCGAACTGCTCGGAACCGTTGTAGGCAGCGTTGAGTTCAACAAGATAGCGGTGGGCATAGTCATATGTAACACGTCCGATCCAGTCTTCACGGTATGAAGGGAAGGTTGAACCACGGGCGTACTGCTCTCTCTTGAAAACACCCATTGCCGTAACTCCGTGTTTACCGAAATCGCGGGCGTAGTTGAGCTGTGCCTGATACATCAGACGTCTGTAAACCGGAATGTAGCCAGCCCAGTTTCCATTCATGATAGTCTCATAGTAACGGGTCTGGAGAATCGGCACCCAGTCGTAATCGGAGTCTGCCTGGGGATACAGTGTTGTGTACTCAGACGGATCCTGATTAGCGTCGATATATTTCATGTAATCGACATAGCGGAAAGCCACATTAGTGTTGGTCTCGGTAGGACGGACAGAGTTGGTGGAATCATAGACACCACCTTCTGAACGGATCGTGTTGTCGTAGAATACTGCAAAGGAAGCCTTAAGTCCCTTCGTAATGAACTTGAGGTCTTGCTCGAGGTGGAAGTCAGCATTCAGCTGGGTCTGCCGGGTCTGGCGGAGACCGATGTTATAGACAACTACGAGCGGGTTGACAGAGTTGTTCGAACCGTCGTTGTAGGCACCCCACCTTCCGTCAGGCCACCTCGGAATGAAGAGGTTCGGAGCGAGGAAGTAAGTTGCAGACCACATCCACTGGTCAGCACGGCTGGTAGACCCCTCATTGTTCCAGTTGGTGTTCTTACGTGAGAAGAAACCGGCAAGGTTGATTTTCAACTTGGTCGTATTGGTCACATTGAAGTCAATGTTGGAACGGAAGTTCATACGGTCGAAGTTGTAGTTCGGGTTGTAGGGCTTGCCGTTGTCGTAGTCACGGAAGATATCACCCTCGTGCAGGTAGGAAAGAGATCCGAAGTACTGTATCTTCTTGGATCCACCCTGCGCACTCGCAGTGACATGATGAGTGTTAAGCGCAAAATCCTTGAACATCTCCTTTTCCCAGTCGACGTTCGGATAGATCATTGCGTACTCGGCAGACTGGGGCCTCTTGAACCTGTTGATGATCCTCTGAGGAACATAATAGCTCCATGAAGGTTCATTCAAGACAACCTCACGCTCAATCGCCTCATTCTTGATCATCATTGATTCATAGGAATCAAGTTTCTCAGGCTGCTTCGAAAGCATCTTTCCAGAAACGGTGTAGTTGAAGTTCAGGCGGGTCTTGCCCTCGGATCCACGCTTGGTGGTGATGAGGATGACACCGTTTGCTCCCTTCACA
>CADCQP010000108.1 GCA_902803535.1 uncultured Bacteroidia bacterium
CTCCGCAAATCCCTTCTCTGCTTCGAATGTTTATGTTTCGGATGTGCCATTGTTAAATATTTTTAATTATCATAATTTCTTGTCCAAAAGTCCTTTAAGTGCCGAGAAAGGATTGTTGGCCGGTGCCTTTTCCCCTTCCTCCACACTCTCAGTCTTGATAAATTTCAGAACTTCCGGATCGCAGCCACCCTCGAGGTGCACCTTGTGAAGGGGGATGGAAAGGCATATGTAATCGTATATGACTTGGTCCATCTCGATGGAGTCGTTGTCCGTCCTCACATATACAACTTCACGTCCGTCCTCTTCCTGCGGCGCAGACTCAGGTTCATCCCCGAATCTCACTGTCAAGGCGAGGTCAGTGCCGATCTCCACCTCCAGATCCCCGAGACAACGGTCGCACACAGTCACCACTGAACCGTCAATACGGCAATCGATATCGATCCTGCCGCCCTTCTTCGCCGCCTCGGCATCAACCCACACGTCACAATCGCGGATTTCTGAATTACCAAAATCTGAAAAGAACTCTTTCCCCACATGCCAGCGGAATCCCTTCCACTCACTGCCCAATCCATTCAAAGGAACAATGTAGTTTTCATGCATATGCCTTCAAAAGATTTTAGGGGATGCAAAGGTAAACATTTTTTTTTCTGAATGCAAGCCAAATGCGGCATATTTTCACTCAGAATTATTCTGCAGAATCCGCAGCATCACCGCGGCGCTTGCGCTCGAGCGGGTCCAGGAACAGCTTGCGGATACGCATGTGATGCGGGGTAACCTCAACCAATTCATCCTCCCTGATATACTCAAGGGCCTCTTCAAGGGTGAATTTGATCGGCGGAGGAAGTATGATCTTCTCATCGGAACCAGCCGCACGCACGTTGGTGAGCTTCTTTGTCTTGCATATGTTTACGTTCAGGTCCCTTTCGCGGGTGTGCTCACCGACTACCTGTCCGCCGTAGATGTCCTCTCCCGGATCCACGAAGAAACGCCCCCTGTCGAGCAGCTTGTTCATCGAGTAGGCTATCGCCTGTCCCGTCTCGATCGACACGAGTGAGCCGTTGACCCTGGCCTCGATGTCTCCCTTGTATGGCTGGTACTCCTTGTAACGGTGAGCCATTACGGCCTCTCCCTGGGTAGCGGTCAGGAGGTTGCTCCTAAGTCCCATGATTCCCCTGGTGGGGATTTCGAAGTCAAGCAGGGTACGGTCCCCGCGCGGTTCCATATGCACCAGGGCGCCCTTGCGGCGTGTCGAGAGCTCGATCGCGGTCCCGACGAATTCCTCGGGGACCTCTATGGTCATCTCCTCGATAGGCTCGCACCTGCGGCCGTCAATGGTCTTGTCCAGCACCTTCGGCTGTCCGATCTGAAGCTCGAATCCCTCACGGCGCATTTCCTCAATGAGTACGGACAGATGGAGCACTCCCCTTCCGTAAACCACGAAGGAGTCGGCATTGAGCCCAGGCTTCACCCTCAGGGCCAGATTCTTCTCGAGTTCCTTGTCCAGACGCTCCTTTATATGCCTGGAAGTCACGTATTTCCCGTCTTTTCCAAAGAAGGGTGAATTGTTGATCATGAACATCATGCTCATGGTCGGTTCGTCCACTGCGATAGGAGGAAGAGCTTCCGGATTCTCATAATCGGAAATGGTGTCGCCAATCTCGAAACCTTCGATTCCTACAACGGCGCATATGTCTCCGCAATGCACTTCATCGACATTTGACTTGCTCAGTCCGTCGAAGACCATCAGCTGCTTGATCTTGGATTTCTGGATCTCATCGTAGCGCTTGCACAGGCTCACCTGCTGCCCTGTCTTGAGGGTGCCGCGGGTCAGCTTTCCGACAGCTATACGTCCCACATAAGGAGAATACTCCAGAGAGGAGATCAGGAGCTGCGGAGTTCCTTCCACCACCTTAGGAGCGGGGATTTCCTCGAGTATGGTGTCGAGAAGGGCGGTGATGTCCTTCGTCGGCTGGCGCCAGTCCGTTGACATCCATCCCTGCTTGGCACTTCCGAAAATGGTCTTGAAGTCGAGCTGCTCCTCAGTGGCGTTCAAGTCGAACATAAGGTCGAAAACCTGCTCCTGCACCTCGTCGGGATTGCAGTTCGGCTTGTCCACCTTGTTGATGACGACAATCGGCTTCTTGCCCATGCTGAGGGCTTTCTGGAGCACGAAACGGGTCTGCGGCATGCAGCCCTCGAAAGCATCCACCAGGAGGAGGACACCGTCGGCCATGTTGAGCACCCTTTCCACCTCACCGCCGAAATCGGCATGGCCCGGGGTGTCGATGATATTGATCTTTACTCCTTTGTATGTAACAGAGACATTCTTTGCCAGGATGGTGATTCCCCTCTCCCTTTCTATGTCATTGTTGTCGAGAATGAGGTTCCCGAGATTCTCGGGCCTGCGTACCAGGTTGGCCTGGTAGATCATCCTGTCCACCATCGTGGTCTTCCCGTGGTCGACGTGCGCTATGAGCGCGATATTCCTGATTTCCTGCATATACTACTAAATAACCTGCAAATGTACTCATTTTTTGCTATTTTTACACAGTTAAAGCATTTCAATCCAATGGCAAAGATAGTCTTCCTGGATGCAGCCACCCTTGGCGACACTCCCCTCACCCCCATTGAGCAGTGCGGTGAGCTGGTTACCTACCCCACCTCGACTCCCGCCCAGGCCCTTGAAAGGGTCCGGGACGCAGAAGTAGTCATCACCAACAAAGTCAGGATTGACAGCGCCTTGCTGGATGCTGGGCCGGGGATCCGCCTCATATGCGAAGCCGCCACCGGAGTAAACAACATAGATGTGGAAGAATGCGGCAGAAGGGGCATACCGGTCAGGAACGTGGCCGGTTACTCCACCGATGCCGTCGTCCAGGAGACATTCATGCACATCCTTTCCCTCATGGGGAACGGCCCCTATCTTGACGCGAAAGTCAAAAGCGGGGAATACTCCTCCTCAGGCATTTTCACCGACCTGTCCAGGCCGTTCTACGAAACTACCGGGAAGACCCTCGGCATCGTGGGCATGGGGACGATAGGATCTAAGGTGGCCTCAATCGGCACCGCTTTCGGGATGGATGTCATATATTATTCGACCTCAGGCACTTCCCACTGCAGGGACTACCCTTCAGTGCCACTCGATGAACTGATGCGGCGTTCGGACGTCATATCAGTTCACGCCCCCTACAACGAGCACACTGCCGGCCTTATCGGCGAGAAAGAGCTTAAGCTGATGAAACCCGGAGCCTTCATCGTGAACATGGGACGCGGCGGCATAGTGGACGAAGCGGCCCTTGCCGCAGCCATCGACTCGGAATCCATAGGCGGGGCAGCGCTGGACGTCTTCGAGAAGGAACCGCTCCCCAGCGACAGTCCGCTCCTTCACACTCGGCACCCCGAAAGGTTCCGCTTCACTCCCCACACGGCATGGGCCAGCGTCGAGGCCCGCGGCCGCCTGGTAGCGGCGATTGCCGAAAACATCAGGAAAGGCTGGTAGAGCCCTTCTTCCTGCCGGAAACAAGGGTGATCAGCAGAGCCCCAAGGACTCCGGCACAGAGCGATCCGAGCAGGACCGCGATCTTTCCCATGTCCTGAAGCTTGGATGTGACTTCAGGCAACTGGTCGGTAAATGAGAGGGTGTCCACGAAGATGGACATGGTGAAGCCGATACCGCCCAGGCAGGCCACCGCGAAAAGCATCTTCCATGTCGCCTTCGAGGGCATTGCCCCGACACCCGTCTTGATTGCGATGAAACTGGCCAGGGTGATTCCGATGGGCTTTCCAAGAAGGAGTCCGAGGAAGATACCGAGGCTTACGCTCCCCTCGACCGGGGAGAAGCGGAATATGTTGAAATAGGATGGGTCGGTAATCGTCACTCCGGCATTGGCGAGGGCGAAGAGCGGCATTATCAGGAAATTGACCCATGGAGAAAGCATATGCTCCATCCTGTCGGTCATTCCGACGCAGTACTTGCTGATGTGGCTGAGCTTGCGAAGGCAGTGCCTCTGGGGCCCGTTCGGGAAATCTCCCGCATCCTCTATCAAGTCATATTCAGTCAGGCGGCGGCGGAACTGGTCACGCTTCCTGTAATAATATGCCCGGTTGTACCTGGGTTTCATCGGGATGAGGAAGGCCATGATGACTCCGCACATGGTAGAGTGGATGCCTGCATAGTAGAACAGGGTCCACACCAGGAGGGCATGGAAGAGATAAAAGGTAGGACGCTTCTCTCCGAGACGGTTGATGAGCACGGTTACCAGGATTACAAGCAGTGCCGCACCGAGAAGTACAAAATTGATCTTGCCGCCGTAGAAAAGGGCTACGACCAGGATAGCGATCAGGTCGTCCGCAACGGCAAGTGTCGCAAGGAATATCTTCAGGGACAGGGGGACACGGTCACCGAGCATGGAGAGGATGCCGATCGAAAAGGCGATGTCGGTAGCGGTGGGGATGCCCCATCCGGATGAGGCATATGTCCCGTGGTTTATCAATGTGAAAATAAGGGCGGGGACGCAGACTCCACCGAATGCGGCTATGACCGGCAGGATTGCTTTCTTAGGTGTGCTCAGCTCTCCGTGATCTATTTCGCGGCGTATCTCCAGTCCGACGGAGAAAAAGAAGATGACCATGAGGACATCGTTGACGAAGTTCAGTACGGTCATCCCTTTGGGGAACACGAATCCATGTCCGGAAGGAGTCCTGACGCTCAGCCCGAGGTCGGTAGAAAGGATCGAATGATATATGTCCCTGGTGAAAGGCAGGTTGGCCAGAAGCATGGCCACGGCTACGCACAGCAGCAGGATGACACCCTGGGCCCAGGGCTGTTTGGAAAAACGGCTGTTCCTCTTGTTGAAATTGCGGACCCCGCGGGTCCAGGAATAAATCGGTATAAGTCTCATCTGTATTTCTCCTATCCGGAAAGGGGCAGCAAAAATAGGCAAAAAGAATGGAACGGAAAATTTTTTAACTAGATTGTTACTAGAAGTGTTGATAACTTTTCCTCTTCCACCCTTGACAAGATGCCTGGCCTTTTGTTAACTTTGTCCAGCGAAGGATACCAAAACATGTTCGGATTGCCCTAAGCAGTCCGAAATTTTTAGCACCAGACTGTACTGAAACCAACGCCAAAAGGCTTGGAAGTATTTGAAATATAAAGATTTAACCACAAGCTAAATTTTACTGTCATCATCATGGATGTAAGGAAAACCAATGGGACTTACGAAGAGTTCGACCTCGAGAAACTTAAAAGAGGCATAAGGCTCGCATATGCACACACAGGACAGGCCTGCCCCGAAGAAGTAGTCGTTTCTATCACGGACAACCTCTATATCTACGACAAGATTTCCAGCCAGGAAATCCGCCGCCAGGTAGTGGACTCCCTGATGTCCATCAACAAGAGGGTCGCCCTTGAATACATCGAGACCTTCGATGCCGGACTCGACCTCCGCAAGAAGCGCGACTTCATCCATGACTACATCAAAGCTTCCAACGCGGCTTCCGGTTCCAAATTCGACGCCAACGCCAATGTCACCCGCAAGAACATTGTGACCCTCGGCCAGGAACTCTACAAGGAGAACAACATCAAGCAGAACCGTTACATCATGACGGACAAGATCAAGGCTCTGTACGGCAGGTCCCTCGCAAAGCAGTATCTCGCCGACCTCGAGTCCCACGTCCTTTACAAGCATGATGAGAGCGGCACCCCGGGTTATCCTTACTGCGTGGCCATCACCATGTATCCGTTCCTGGTGAACGGCCTCCGCGAACTGGGCGGAGTCTCAGTCGCTCCCACCGACCTGAAATCCTTCTGCGGGGAATTCATCAACCTGGTGTACTCCATCAGCTCCCAGTTCATGGGCGCGGTAGCTACTCCGGAGTTCCTGATGTACCTCGACTATTTCATCCGCAAGGACTACGGGGACGACTACATCTACCACCTTAATGATGTCGTGGAGAACAACCGCAAGCAGCGCACCCTGGAGAAGGTGATAGACAACTGCTTCCAGCAGGTCGTCCATTCCATGAACATGCCCGCCGGCAACAGGGGCTACCAGACTGTGTTCTGGAACATCAGCTACTTCGACGAG
>CADCQP010000109.1 GCA_902803535.1 uncultured Bacteroidia bacterium
CCACGAACCAGAGGAAGACTGCGAGCAACAGGCCTACGACTGTCAGTACTGCGATTGTCCAGATAATTGTTTGTGACATGTTTATTTGATGTAGAATGCGGCCTCGTCGGAGAGCCTTCCCCTAAGAAGCCATATTATGAAAAAATACGAAAGTACGCCGCATATGGCGAGCAGGCCGGACAGGAGTTCACCCATCCCGGCACGCAGGAACACCATTACGAGCACGATAAGGACCGCCAGCGGGATCACATATGCGATCCAGACGGCCTTGTTGCCCATGGACTGGTGCATTACGACATCAACCTCGTCTCCTTCCCTGTGGACGGACGACGGATCGGTCGGGACCGTAATTTCCTTGCGGGCTATGTCTGCGACTGTGCAGACGGACGAAGCGTGGCAGGCGGCACAGGCGGATTTGGAGATTATCTCGACGACTGTCTCCCGGGGACCAACCCTCAACACCTTTCCTTTGTGAGATATTTCGTCGTATCCTGCCATGCCAGACTATTTCTGAAGTGCGGTGAAAGGATGCATCAGGCCCTTATATGAATTTAGGTGCCCTGTCATCGCTCCGATCTTCAACATGCATTCAAAGTAAAGCGGAATGCGGTTCTCGTCATTGGAAAACCACATGGCCACAGGCATTTCCTCGCTTTCGAAGACTTCTCCCGCGACCACTCCGATAATGAATTTCACTGCGCTGACCTTACCTATGTCCTCAACGTTGATCACCTCGTCTTTCTCTCGCTTGAGCATGATGGTGTAGACATCGTCATCTATGGCGAAGGTCAGGGGGATGGAATTGCCCGGCTGGACCTTATCGAGGTCGAGGTTGCGGCACAGGTAGAAGAGACACGGTACGTCATAGACCTCCTTGGACAAGGGGATCTGTATCTTCCTGTGACCACGCTTGGATGAGTAGAGGGTCGCATTGATCACCCCTTCATCCCACATGTAGCTGTAGTCATTGTGGCAGACGTAGTTCCCTTCATTGGTCTTGCGGGTGAACCGGCTGGGCTTGAGGGAACTGGTCGTGAACCAGGACTGGAAATCCTCCCTGATCTTGAAGAAGACGTCGAAGAACCTGGCCGAACGTCCCCAGAAGTGGGTGTGGTAGCATCTCTGCCCCCAGAGGTCGTCCGCGATGTCCACGTTGGCGTAAACCTTTGCCACGTCGGCATTGATCACTCCCCAATTGTAGTGCAGGGTGAACGAAAGCTTCTCACCGTCTCCGAAAGCATTGTTGGCCTCCGAGACAGGCTTGAGCGGGATAGTGCTCACCAGCAGTGAAAGTATCAGGGTTAACAGCATGTCGTCCTAGAAAGCTTGGTTGTCGAATGGTCCTGCGGTGTCTCCGAAAGGATCGTAATTCATGTCGGAGTTCATTGCCGAACCTATGTTTGAAATCCCGGAAGCGAGAGTGTCATCGATCTCGACGAACTTAACTTCGCCGCTCTTGAAGCGCATGTCGATGTCGCAGGTCTCTCCGTTTCGGTGCTTGGCTATTATGATCTGTGTGTTTTCCTTGTCGGTAGGATTCTCCGAAAGTCCCACGTAGTCCGGACGGTGGATGAATACCACCATGTCCGCATCCTGCTCGATGGCTCCGGATTCACGGAGGTCGCTCAGCTGGGGCTTTCCGTTGCCGCTCTGTCTCTGGACGGCGTTCCTGGAAAGCTGCGAGAGGGCTATGATGGGGACGTTCAGTTCCTTCGCCGTAGCCTTCAGGGTCCTGGAGATAGCCGCGACCTCCTGTTCCCTCATGCCGCGCAGTTCGGACGGGCCCTGCATCAGCTGCAGGTAGTCCACCACGATGAGCCTTACTCCCTTCTGCTTCACAAGGTTCTTGGCCTTGGTGCGGAATTCCATAAGGGGAAGGCTTGGGGTGTCGTCAATGTAAAGAGGAGACGCGACCAGCCTCTTGAGCTGGGTCTCCAGCTGTTTCCATTCCTTGTCGGTAAGGGCGGAACCGCCTTTGATCTTATCTGCAGAAATACCTGATTCAGAGGTCATGAGCCTCTTCGCCAGCTGGAGTGCGGACATCTCGAGGGAGAAGAAGGCCACTGGCATGTTGTGGTCCACCGCTGCATTCCTGGCAAGGTTCAGGGCGAATGCGGTCTTACCCACTGAAGGACGGGCGGCCAGGATGATGAGGTCGGAAGGCTGCCATCCCATCGTGACCTTGTCGATCGAGACGTAGCCGGAAGGCACTCCGGTCAGTCCAGGGTTGTCCTTGTGGGAATCTATGTCCTCGAGAGCCTCGTTGATGACGGTACCGATCTGCTGCACATCCTTCTTGGTGCTGTTCTGGACGGCATCGAAGATCCTGGACTGGGCGGTGTCGATCAGGTCATCGACCTTCACCGAATCATCATATGACTGCTTGAGGATGTCGAAGGAGGCTTTGATGAGGTCCCTCTGGATGGCCTTCTGCTTGAGGATCCTGATGTAATACTCGATGTTCGCGGCGGCTCCGACCTTCTGGGAAAGGTTCACAAGGGTCACTGCCCCGCCTATGTCCTCGAGGTTCCCCTGGGCCTTGAGCGCCGAGCTGACGGAGATTATGTCGACGGGGGCATGCTCAAGCACCAGGCGGCTGATGGCCGCGAAGATCATCTGGTGCTGCGGCGAGTAGAAACAAGAAGGCGAAAGCTCTTCCATGGCCTCATCGACCGTGGAAGGCTCTACAAGCATTGCACCAAGGACTGCCTCTTCTACGTCTAAGGCCTGAGGCGGTTTGTTTCCTACCTCAAGCCCTATCTGTTCCAGGTTGGCTGCCTGATCCTGCTTTTTCTTTCTGCTGGCGGCAGGCATCGGGATCTTATTCGAAGTCAGGGTCAACTATGATACGGCCGCAGTGCTCGCATATGACAAGCTTCTTGTCCGATGCGATGTCCACGAGCCTCTGCGGGGTGATGATGCTGAAGCATCCGCCGCAGGCGTTCCCGTTGTACACTCCGACGACTGCAAGGTGGTTGTGCACGCTGGCGCGGATGCGGTCATATGCACTGAGCGTCCTTTCATCGAGCTTCTTGGCGAGGGCGTCCCTCTTGGTCTTGAGGGTAGCCTCTTCCTTGGCCGTGGACTCCACTATGCTCTCGAGTTCCTGCTTCTTGAGCTTGAGATCCTCGTTCCTTGCGGCGAAACGGGCCTTCACGTCCTCGAGTTCGTCCTTCTTCTCCACAACCTTGGCCTTGGTCTCGTAGATGTTCTTCTCTGCGATCTGCCTCAGCAGATTCTGGTTTTCGATCTCCTTGTTGATGGAGTCGAATTCGCGGCTGTTGGTGACGCCCTGGAGCTGTCCCTGGTACTTGGCGATCTGGTCGTCGCAGTCCAGGATGTTCTGCTTGTTGTCGGAAATGGACTGGTTGAGGGCGATGATGAATGCGGAGATGTCGGCACTCTGGGTCCTCAGGGCGGCGATGTCAGCCTCCAGTTCCTCCACCTCGGCGGGAAGTTCACCCCTGAGCTGTATGATCTTGTCTATCTCCGAGTCGGCCTTCTGGAGCTGGTAGAGAAGCTTGAGTTTTTCCTCGACTCTGTCCTCTCCCTCAGCGAAATTCTTCTGAAGCGAAACGAAGGTCTCCCTCTCATCGATAGGGACTTCAACTTTTTTAACTTTCTTTGTTGCCATATCTAATTGTATAAAGGACTGCAAATTTAAATATTTTTTCGCACCTCGACAAGTTGCGCGCGTATGGACTTGAGGCTGTCCAGTACGCGGACCTTAGCCTCGATGGGCCGTTTGTCGGCGCGGAAGCGCCTGGCGGCGCCTTCCAGGGTCATCCCCTGGTCTTTGATAAGCATATGGATCTGGCGGAAAGTCTCAAGATCCTCCTTGGTGTACAGGCGGTTTCCCTTTGCGTTGCGCACTGGTTTGAGGAAGGTGAAATAGTTCGACCAGAACCTCACCAGAGAGACGTTCTCTCCCAGGAGCCCGGCCACTTCCCCGATTGTGTAATACAGCTTTTCCATATGTTTAATCCATTGATTGTTCTGTGTTTACAGACATATAAACATTATCTGCATAGGCTTCCATCCCGACTCCGTCAAGCAGGTAGCAGACCGGATCGCAGACCTTGCCGCCATAAAGCACCTCGTAATGGAGATGCGGGGCGAACGAAGAACCGGTCATCCCCACGGTGCCGATCTTCCTGCCCCTGGCTATCTTCTGGCCCTTCGAGACGCTGATTTCGGCCAGATGGGCGTAGCGGGTGACCCAGCCGTTGCCATGGTCCACAGCCACCACGTTCCCCTGGCCCTTGCGGGAGTGCTCCACTTCCGTGACCGTTCCAGCGGCAGTGGAGAACACGTCGGTTCCCTGGGGCATCAGCAGGTCAAGTCCGTTGTGCTGGACTGGGACCTTGTAGAAGGGATTGATCTTCATCCCCACAGAAGCCCCGATCTGGGAGTAGGAGATCCCCTTGACCGGCATTCCCAGAGGCGGGCACACGAAACCCTCGGACAGCACCGTTTCGTTGAAGCCCCTCAGGGAGGCATCGACCCGGGCGGCCGCATCGACCAGCCTGGTTGCCTTCTCCGCAGTGAACCCGACGAGGTCCCTGTCCGGAACCGTGTCCGCGGCAGCGGAAAAATCCGAGATGGCGGACGGGCTTGCAAGCGGGGCTGACGTGTGGAAAATCTGCTGGTATATGCCGTCGTCCTTGGCCTGGAGGCCCTTGACCACGTCCGCAAGCAGTCTCTCCTCTTCCCTCAGACGCGCATATTCCTTCTCATATGCCTTGTTCTCCTTGCGGAGGCGCTTCTCCAGGTCAGTGGATATGAAGAGGCTTCCGACTATGTAGTAGATTACCGAAAGCGTGACGATGGCGATGGAGTACTTCAGGACGGTCTTGACCACCCCCCATGCGGAATAGGTAGCCTTCTTGAAGCTGAAGCTTTCCCTGTCGAATACGTAACGTCCTGCCATGGCTATTTCTGCTGCCTCCTCCTAAGGCTGAAAGGACGTCCCAGCATCTCCTGGGATTCATCTTCCCTCTTGCGGACCAGGGAAACATACTCTTCTGCCGGCATGGTGGTGTCCAGGTAGTTGGCCGGATTGACGAAAGAGTCCCTGTAGAGGACCTCGTAATGCAGGTGCGGTCCGGTCACCCTCCCGGACTTGCCGCTCTCCCCTATCTGGTCTCCCCTTTTCACCTTCATGTTCTCTGCGACGTTGATGGTCTTGAGGTGGGCATAGTGGGTCTTGTAGCCGAACCCGTGGTCGATCACGATGTGGTTCCCGTAGCCGAAGAACTCGAATTGTACCGTCTCAACCACCCCGTCGCCGGTTGCGTACACCGGATTGCCGGGAGGGCAGGAGAAATCCATCCCGGTATGCATCTTGGAAGTGCCGTTGATGGGGTCGGAACGGTAGCCGAACGGGCTGGAAAGCTGGAAATGTCCCGGCATCATCGGAAGGATCGCAGGTATGCAGGAGACCATGTCGCCTGCCAGGGAAGCCTTCTTCCCCACCTCGTCGAATGATGAACTCTGGACAGTGGCCTTCTTCGCGAGACCGCCCAGCCTGGCCGCAGTGGCCATGAGCAGTCCGCTTCCGCCCCCGGCGCCTATCTCGGCGATCACACCGCTTGCGGCCAGGGGGGCATTGCGCGTCCGGGAGGGGATGCTGTCCATTCCGAAGATCGAGCGGTAAACGTCCTCGTCCCTCATCTCGAGTCCGGACAGGACTGCGTCGTACTGGTCGAGCCTGCGGTTCATCACCTCGATACGGGAAGTCCACCTTGCATTCATCCGCTTGAGATAGATGGTCTTGGGCAAGTCCTTGCCCAGCACTATCACGAAGAACCACATCAGCAGGAAGGCCAGGGCAAGGCTCGCCAGGAAAGTCCCGGCTACCTTCAGGAACGGCCACCACCTGGAGGAGACCTTGAATTCGTACATCAAGGTCTCGGGGTTGATCCTGTAGTTCTTCTGCGCAGCCATCGGCGTCAATGCATATATATAAGGTTACAAATATACTGTTTTCTCCCTAAAAAGTTGTATTTTTGCAAACTTTAAGAACACCTGAAAAGTCACATTAAAATGGCATTGACAGCAAACGAAATCAGACAGACCTTCCTCGACTTTTTCGCATCAAAGGGACACACGATAGTACCTTCAGCCCCGATGGTGGTCAAGCATGACCCGACGCTCATGTTCACCAACGCCGGCATGAACCAGTTCAAGGACATCTTCCTCGGCAACTCGACCCCAAAGTCCAAACGCGCGACCGACTCCCAGAAATGTCTCAGGGTCAGCGGAAAGCACAACGACCTTGAGGCCGTAGGACACGACGGCAGGCATCATACCATGTTCGAGATGCTCGGCAACTGGAGCTTCGGAGACTACTTCAAGAAAGAGGCCATAGACTGGGCATGGGAGCTTCTCACCGACGTTTACGGGATCGATCCGTCGAAACTCTACGCAACCGTGTTCGAGGGTTCCGCCGAAGACGGGACCACCATGGACCAGGAAGCGAAGGAAGCCTGGCTCAAGCATATGCCCGAGAACCACATAGTCCTGGGCAACAAGCACGACAACTTCTGGGAAATGGGAGACACCGGCCCCTGCGGTCCCTGCAGCGAGATCCACATTGACCTCCGCAGCGACTCCGAGCGCGCCGCCGTCCCCGGAGAGAAACTGGTCAACACCGACGATCCATATGTAATCGAGATCTGGAACCTGGTCTTCATGCAGTACGAGCGCAAGGCCGACGGTCATCTCGAGCCTCTCCCGGCGAAGAATATAGACACCGGCATGGGCTTCGAAAGGCTCTGCATGGTGCTTGAGGGAAAGACCAGCAACTACGACACGGATGTCTTCAGCGGCCTTATCGGCAAGATTGAGGAACTTTCCGGAGAGAAGTACCACTGCGACGAGCAGAAAAACGTGGCATTCAGGGTCATAGCCGACCACATCAGGGCCATTGCATTCTCCATTGCCGACGGGCAGCTGCCCTCGAACGTCAAGGCCGGATACGTGATCCGCAGGATCCTGCGCCGCGCAGTCCGCTACGGCTACACCTTCCTCGGCTTCAAGGAGCCCTTCCTCTGCCGCCTCATCCCGCAGCTGGTCGAGGACATGGGAGGTGCCTATCCCGAGCTGGGAAGCCAGCAGAAGCTCATCGAGAGCGTGGTCAGGGAGGAAGAGATGGCATTCCTGCGCACACTTGACAGGGGAATGGTCCTGCTGGACGATTGCCTGTCGAAGAATGCGGCCACCAAGCTCATCCCCGGAACCGACGCCTTCGTCCTCTACGATACCTTCGGCTTCCCTGTGGACCTGACGGAACTGATCGCCACCGAACACGGCTACGAGGTGGACATGGAAGGCTTCGCGGCAGAGCTCCAGAAGCAGAAGGAGCGCGCCAGGAACGCCACCGCGAATGAATTCGGAGACTGGACCATCTACCAGGACGACGCTGAAGTCCATTTCCTCGGCTACGATTTCACATCCCTTGACAACGTGAACCTTATCAAGCACCGCACGGTCAAGCAGAAGAACAAGGAAATGGTCCAGCTCGTATTCGACCGCACCCCGTTCTACGCTGAAATGGGAGGCGAGGTCGGAGACACCGGTTGGATAGAGGCCGGGGACGGAGAAAGGATCAACATCCTCAACACAGTCAAGGAGAACGAACTCACCGTACACATAGCAGAGAAACTTCCCTCGGACTGCACTCACCCGTTCTCCCTCCACATCGACGCGCAGAGGCGCCTTAAGATAGCCGGCAACCACACCGCCACCCACCTTCTGGACCACGCCCTCCGCGAAGTGCTCGGAAAACACGTGGAACAGAAAGGATCCTTCGTGGGTCCGGACTACCTCCGCTTCGACTTCTCTCACTTCTCAAAGATGACTGAAGAGGAGCTTGACAAGGTGGAAGATCTTGTGAATGAGCAGATCAGGGCCAATCATATGCTCTGGGAGAAACGCGATGCGACAATGGACGAGGCACAGGAAATGGGAGCCATCGCCCTCTTCGGGGAAAAATACGGCGACAAGGTACGAGTAGTCAAGTTCGGCGACTCTGTAGAACTCTGCGGAGGATGCCATGCTGCCGCGACTGGCCAGATCGGCCTCTTCAAGATAGTCTCCGAAAGCGCAATCGCAGCCGGCGTGCGCAGGATCGAGGCGGTGACCGGAGTCGCCGCCGAGAATTCGGTACGCGCAGCCATCAAGACCCTCAAGAGCATACGTGAGCTGTTCAACAATGTTCCGGACATCACCTCTGCTATAGCCAAGGTCATCGACCAGAACGCCGGCTACAAGAAGGAACTGGAGGAATACGCCCGCAAGGCCGCGGAGAATGCAGCTACCGAGATTAAGAAACACGCCGAGAACATCGGCGGTATCGATGTGATCCGCTTCACCCTCACCCAGGATCCGCAGCTCGTTAGGGAAATGGCCCTTTTCTTGATGAAGACCTGCAAGAACACAGTCTTTGCCGCGGCATATGAGTTCTCCGGCAAGCCCAACCTCCTGCTGGCCTACACCCAGGACCTTGTGGATTCCGGACGCAATGCCGGCAAGGACATCCGGGAAGCTGCGAAGTTCATCCAGGGAGGCGGCGGCGGCCAGAACGGGCTCGCCACGGCCGGTGGCAGGAATTCTGCAGGACTTAAGGATGCCCTGGAGGCGATGGTAAGCATATCCACCAGGTAACCTGACCAACAACATACTGCTTTGAAGAAGCTCGACCTGTTCATACTCAAAGCCTTCATCGGGCCGTTCGTGGCAATCCTAATGATTGTCATATTCATCCTGATGATGCAGTTCCTGTGGCTTTACATCGATGAACTGGTCGGAAAGGGACTCTCCCTTGGGGTCGTCCTGGAATTTATGATGTGGGGCAGCTGCACGATCCTCCCCACCGCCCTCCCCCTTGCTACGATGCTGGCCTCGGTGATGACCGTGGGAAGCATGACCGAGAACAATGAGCTCATCGCCATCAAGGCCGCAGGAGTCCCCCTGACCAGGGTCCTGGCCCCGATCTTCGCCTCCTGCCTTGTCATATGCTGCCTGGCCTTCTTCGCGGCAAACAACCTGGTCCCGATCTCTTACAACAAGATCTACACCCTCAGGGACGACATCGGCAGGACCAAGGAAGAGATCAAGATCCCGGCGGGAACGTTCTATGATGGTATCGAAGGCTACATTCTCAGGGTGGATTCGCACAGCGACAAGACCGGGATGATGTACGGGGTCATGGTCTATGACCACACAGGGAACAAGGGCAACACATCCCTGGTCCTGGCTGACTCCGCCATAATGAAGATGTCCAAGAAGAAGGACTACCTCACATTCGAGCTTTACAGCGGTGCCGACTACGAAGAGACCAACACCCAGAAATACAGGGACACCACGCGCCAGGTCCAGAGGCTGTTCTTCGACCGGCAGACCCTCATCATACCGCTCAAGAACTACTCTTTCCAGAAATCGGGCGACACCCGTTACAGCGATGCGGTGAAGACCATGCCACTTAAGATGCTTGTACACGGAAGCGACTCACTCTCAGCTCTTAAGGATTCAGCCAAGACAGCCCAGATGGAGCGGGTGGCAAGACCGGAGGAGCTCCTGCTCCGCAAACAGCTTGACACGGCGTGGACCGCGCGGGTCAGCAGCACCTACGAGGATGACGGGAAAGTCATGGAGTGGAGCAGCAACAGGCAGAAGCAGGATGCGCTCACCGAGGCCAGCTCCAAGGCTTCCGCCCTCGCGGCCATCCTGGAGAGCTACGGCAGGGACGTGTACGAGTACACATATGTCCTGCGCCGCAGCGACCTGGAGATCCTCAAGAAGTTCTCGGGCGCGCTGGCATGCCTGGTGCTCTTCTTCATAGGTGCACCTCTGGGAGCCCTGATCGGAAAGGGCGGCCTGGGCTCATCCGCAATCACTTCCATCCTGTTCTTCGTGCTCTACTGGGTGGTTGACATTACAGGAAGCAAGCTGTCCAGGGACGGAGCAGTCTCCGCGGCCGCAGGCGCCTTCGCCGCCTGCATCGTCCTGATGCTGATCGGACTTTACCTTACATGGAAAGCCGTGAACGATTCGGCCTTATTCTCCGGAGAAGGATTCAAATCCGGATGGAGACAGATCAAGAGCCGTATAGCTGGTATGATAATAAAGAAAAAGATAGTATTCTTCGGAACTCCGGAGTTCGCAGTCGCCTCCCTTGATGCCATAGTCAAGGCAGGACACCATGTCGTGGGAGTGGTCACCGCACCGGACAGGCCGGTCGGCAGGGGCCTCAAGATGAACGAAAGCGCAGTCAAGAAATACGCCGTGGAGCACGGCCTGAACTTACTCCAGCCGGAGAAGCTCCGTGATGAAGGGTTCCTCGCCGAACTCGCCGCCCTCAAAGGCGACCTGTTCGTAGTAGTAGGCTTCAGGATGCTCCCGGAAGCCGTCTGGAAGATGCCCAAGCTGGGGACCTTCAACCTCCACGCAGCCCTCCTTCCCCAATACAGGGGAGCCGCTCCCATCAACTGGAGCATAATCAACGGGGAGAGGCAGACAGGAGTCACCACCTTCATGATCGACAAGAGCATCGACACCGGAGGGATCATCCTCCGCCAGGAATACCTGATGGCTGAGAAGGAAACCGCCGGTACCCTTCACGACGCACTGATGGGAATCGGTGCCGACCTGGTGGTCCAGACAGTCACCGGAATCATCGAGCACAATGTGGAGACCAGGATCCAGAGAAGTTTCATCCAGGGAGCGGAGGTGCTGAAACCCGCTCCGAAACTGACCAGGGAGCTCTGCCACATCGACTGGGACGATTCTTCCCGCCAGATTTACAACCTGATACGCGGACTGAGCCCGCTGCCCTGCGCATTCACTGAACTGGTGCGCGAGGGAGCCGCTCCCATTCAGCTGAAGGTCTTTTCCGCCTCGATAGCCCCCGAGGGCCTCGTGCCTGAGGGCCTGGCTCCGGGCACCATATCCTCGGACGGAAAGGGCTGGATGGCAGTTTCAACCGCTGACGGCGCCCTGCTCCTGGAGGACATCCAGCTGTCCGGAAAGAAGAGGATGCCGGTCAAGGCCTTCCTCGCAGGTTTCCGCGAGCCTGAATCCTACTCCACCACCAAGGGCACTTCAAAGGCTGAGATACTCAAGACCAGGGAATAATGGAAGTCGCAATCATATGCAACGGTGAATTCCCACGCCGTGAGTACCCCCGTCACATTATCTCGAGGGCTGGTTTCATCATATGCTGCGACGGTGCGCTTAAGCCTTTCCTCCACGCAAGTCCGAAGATCTTCGGCGCCCTCAGGGAACCGGACCTGGTGATCGGTGACCTTGACTCGCTGCCTGCAAGCCTCAGGGAGGCATATGCCGCCAGGATCGTGCACGTAGCCGAACAGGATGACAACGACATGACGAAGGCTTTCCGCTGGGCAATGGACAACCTAAAGGACATCAGCAGCGTACACTTCCTGGGAGCAGGCGGTAAAAGGGAGGACCACACTGTGGGTAACCTTTCACTGCTTATGGAGTACACCAGGATGTACGACCTGGAGGAGCGCGGGGTCAGGATCGAGATGGTATCGGACTACACTACTGCCTTCCCGATCTGCGATTCGGTGGAGTTCTGGCCCGGAAAAGGACGGCAGGTGTCCATTTTCTCTCCTGACAACACTCTTTCGATTACCTCGGAAGGACTTGAATACCAAACCAGTTCAGTTGTCTTTGACAACTGGTGGAAAGCAACCCTTAACAAAAGCATTGACGACAGGGTCTTCCTGCGGTTCAGCCACAGGAGCCTTGCCCTGATTATCCTTGATTAAGCGGAATGAACATTGGAATTAAAACATATGCTTCGGCAGCGCTGGCTATTCTCCTGGCAGCATCGTGCGCAAAGGAGGAGGCCGTCTCACCGGTTCCCGGAGCAAATGGGCAGAAGCAGCCTGAAATCACCATGACCGACTGTTCGGTAGTCCTTTTCGATGACCGGACAGTATCCCTGCTTGAAGAAGCGGCGGCCGGCGGCAAGATCATGACCAAATCGATGGACCTGAACAACATAATCGACGAACTTGGAGTGGTTTCATATGAAAGGGTCTTCCCGGATGCAGGACCATATGAAGGGCGCACCAGGAGGGAAGGACTCCACAAGTGGTACATGGTCAGGTACTCAGATGCAGTGCAGGTCAGCAAGGCAGAAACAGCCTTGAATTCACTGCCCGGTGTGGTTACGGTTGAACGGCCGCGCAAGATCCGCAGGCTGGCCCTCCCGGACGATCCCAATTTCAAGTGGCAGTGGAACATGTACAACGACAAGTCCCTGAACCTCACCATCCGCTCAGGCGCCAGGATCCTGTCTTCCAATGAAGGCTGCGACATCAATGTCAAGGACATATGGGAGGCTTACACCACAGGTAATCCTTCCGTCATCGTGTCGGTGGTGGACGAAGGGATAGACCTCGAGCATGAAGACCTCAAGGCCAACTGCATACCGGCGGGAGAAAACGGAAGCCGCAATTTCGCGACGGACAACGAGAAGAATTTCTACAAGGTCACTCCCGGCGACCACGGGACACATGTCGGCGGCGTCATATCCGCCATACGCAACAACGGGATCGGAGTCGCCGGAATCGCGGGCGGTGACTATGCCGCCGGAAAGGGCGGAGTGCGCCTTATGAGCTGCCAGATTTTCGAAGATCCCAATGAAAACCTGGGCAATTCCTACTATAACAGCGAGGCATATGCCTACAGTACGGCAAACGCCATCAAATGGGGGGCGGATCACGGGGCCGTGATTTCGCAGAACAGCTGGGGCTACGACTATGACCGTGACAACGACGGGGAGCTCACCCCGCAAGGCCGCAAGGAAGCCCTCGCGGACAAGATATCCTCTGTTGACAAGGCCGCCGTGGATTATTTCATCAAATACGCTGGCTGCGACGACAACGGCCAGCAGCTTCCTGACTCCCCGATGAAGGGCGGAGTGGTGATCTTCGCCGCCGGTAACGACCAGATAGCCAACGGAGCACCGGCCAACTATGAACCGATCATCGCAGTCGGCGCCATCGGTCCCGACTGGCTTCCGACATGGTACACCAACTACGGTGACTGGGTGGACATTTGCGCTCCCGGAGGAGACAACTACGGTGCCGGCTGGGGCAGTGAGAATGACGGCATCTACAGCCGCGGAAGCATCCTCAGCACCCTCAGCCCCACAATGAACATTGATGATCTGTATCCCGGTAAAAGTTACGGTTACATGGGAGGGACGTCCATGGCATGTCCCCATGTCTCAGGCGTAGCCGCCCTGGTGCTCTCTCTCTTCGGCGGCCCCGATTTCACGAACAAGGACCTGGAGGATGCGCTTGTCAAAGGCGCCAACAAG
>CADCQP010000110.1 GCA_902803535.1 uncultured Bacteroidia bacterium
AAAGAGACCGGATCAGGTGAACCGGTCTCTTTGTTGCTGTTTCCTGAGGGGAAATCCGAATTACTCTTCTTCCTTCTCCTGTGCTGCGTACTCTTCGAGGAGCTTCTTCTGTACGTCGGCAGGAACCTGCTGGTACTCAGAGAACTTCATGGTGAAGGTAGCTGCACCTCCGGTGAGGGAGCTGAGGATAGTGGAATACCTGTAGAGAGAAGCCAGGGGGATCTTGGCGTGGAGAACGGCGAAGTTACCGTCCATGTCCTGGCTCAGGAAGATACCCCTACGGCCGGTGATGTCGCTCATGCAGGGACCGACATAGTCGGCCGGAGTGGTGATGTCAACATCATAGATAGGCTCGAGGATCTTCGGACCTGCCTCCTTGAATGCCATGCTGAATGCCATGCGTCCTGCGATGATGAAGGCGATTTCCTTGGAGTCAACCGGGTGCATCTTACCGTCATAGACGTAAACCCTGATGTCCCTCGCATATGAACCGGTCAGAGGACCTTCCGTCATCTTCTGGTTGATACCCTTGAGGATGGCCGGCATGAAGCTCAGGTCGATGGCTCCACCGACAACGCAGTTGTTGAACTCAAGCTTACCGCCCCAGGGAAGTTCCTGAAGTTCGGTACCCTTGATTGCGAGTACGGTGTCCTTGCCGTCGATCTTGAAGTTCTTGGGCTTCTCCTGTCCTTCGATGTAGGGGCAGATCAGGAGTGCAACCTCACCGAACTGTCCTGCACCACCGGACTGCTTCTTGTGGCGGTAGCGGGCGACAGCCTGCTTGGTGATGGTCTCCCTGTAGGGGATCTTCGGCTCGAAGAACTCTGCATCGAGCTTGAACTCGTTCTTCATACGCCACTTGGCGAAGTTGATGTGCTGCTCGCCCATTCCGCTGAGGATGGTCTGGCGGCGCTCGTTGTCATAGTGGGCATTGAGGGTAGGATCCTGGGAAGCGATCTTGTTGAGGGCCTCTCCAACCTTGGCCTCGTCATTCTTGTCGGTAGCCTTGACAGCGCAGAAATACTTGGCGTCAGGGTAGACGATGTGCTCTATTGCATCGACACCGGCCTCGGCGAGGGTGGTGTCGGCCTTGCCGTTCTTAAGCTTCATGACGCAGCCGATGTCTCCGGCGCTGATCTGGGCAACCTTTACCTTGTTGGCTCCGGCGACTGCGGAGATGGCGGAAAGCCTCTCGCTGTTCCCGGTCTCGGGATTGGTGAGGTCGGCACCTTCTTTCAGGGTACCGCTCATGACCTTGAAGTAGGAAACGTCACCGAGGTGCTGCTCTACGTCGGTCTTGAAGATGAACAGGCTGGTAGGACCGTCCGGATTGCAGGAAGGTGCGGGAGCCACGTTGACGATGAACTCCATAAGCCTCTTGATTCCGATGTCGTTCTTTGCGGAGATGCAGAAGACGGGAAGTACCTCGCCCTTTGCGATGCCTGCGGAAAGACCGGTGCGGATCTCTTCGATGTCGAGGCTCTCGGTGTCGAAGAACTTCATCATGAGTTCGTCGTCTCCCTCGGCAGCCTTCTCCATGAGTTCCTGATGCAGCTCCTCTGCCTCGTCAGCGTACTGAGCGGGGATGTCGAGTTCATCGTAGTTGCCGTCATTGTCCTTGTACACGTAGTACTTCATGGTGAGGACATCCACGAAACTGTTGAAGGATGAACCGGGATTCACCGGGAACTGGACCTGGACGATCTTCTTGCCATAGGTCTCCTTGAGGGTCTCAAGGGTGTGCTCCCAGTTGGCCTTTTCGTGGTCAAGCTGGTTGACGGCCACTATCAGGGGAATGTTGTACTGTTTTGCGTAACGGGAGAAGATCTCGGTTCCGACCTCAACACCCTGCTGGGCATTGACGACCAGGACTCCGGCTTCGCAGACCTTGAATGCGGAAATGGCACCGCCGCAGAAATCGTCAGAACCCGGAGCGTCGATGAAATTGAGCTTCTTGTCCTTGAATTCCGCATAGAGCGGGGTTGCATTTACGGATTTCTGGTTGTTCTGTTCGAATTCCGTATTGTCAGAAACAGTGTTCTTGCCCTCGACGGTTCCTCTCCTGAGGATAACCTTGCCTTCATAGAGCATAGCCTCCGCAACCGTGGTCTTGCCGGACTTGGTGCTTCCGACCAGGACGATATTGCGGATGTCTTTGGTTGAGTAGACTTTCATTGCAGAGTAAAAATGTGATTTAAGCTCGCAAAGTTAACAATTATAAAATGCTTTAGCAAGGGGTTAGGCATTCGATTCCGTATTTTTTCCTCAAAAAATCAGGAATATGCGCCCTATAATCATCCATGAGCGCCTGCCCGTCCATGCCGATTTCCTCGATCAGCATAGAGTCAAGTTTTTTTTCATCTACCTCCAGCCACCGGCATATGTCGCGGAAAGAAAGTGTACGGTCGAACCAGACCTTGTCCTCTGTCATCAGGGATCCGAAGATCCGGTAATTTTCTTCTAGGGTTCTCATATTACAAATTTACACATTTCACGGGCATTTTGAGACCAAATAAATCATATTGTGACCAAATAAGTCACACCTTTTCCGGGAATGAAATGATAATTTTGTGCCTGACAATTGATTATGGATAATTATTCAGACTTCGTCGGGACTAATGTCCGCAAGCTCAGGGACAGGATGGGGATGACCCAGGAAGAGCTTGCGGAGCTTTCCGGATTGAGTCGCGAAGAGATATCCAGGATTGAAAACGGCAGGAAGAAAATAATAAGCAAGTCCCTGCGGAAGATAGCCGAAGCAACCAGGATCGACGTCCGCCAGCTCATGGCAGGGCTGGACCCTGAAACCAGATCATCTCTGGGTGAAGGCGGGGAAAAATACGAAGGAGAAGACACAGGAAATGCCACCGAAGAGCTCCTCAGGATTATCGGGAGAGCCCAGGAGATCCTTCTGAACATGGCCCGCGGCAGCCAGGCGGAAAAATAATCCCCAACTCATCAGGAATTTGACTATTTTTGCCATATGAATGCATATGCATATGGCGAAGCTCATCCATCTTAAATCTTTCATGGAGCCAGGGAGGGTCGAGGCCGGCTGTGACGAAGCCGGGCGCGGTCCCCTCGCCGGTCCGGTGTATGCCGCGGCGGTGATCCTGCCCGAGGGCTTCTGCCAGCCGCTTCTCAACGACTCGAAGAAGATGAGCGAAGCCAATAGGGAAAAGCTCAGGGAAATAATTGAGAAAGAAGCTGTTGCCTGGGCAGTTGAGGCGGTGATGCCATCTGAGATAGACTCGCTTAACATCCTCTGGGCTTCTGTAACCGGGATGCAGCGCGCCGTGAAAGCCCTTAAGGTGCGTCCGGATTTCCTGCTCATCGACGGCAACCGCTTCCGTCCATTCGACGGATTCGCATATGCGACGGTAGTGCACGGCGACGCGACATATGCATCGATCGCCGCGGCGTCCGTTCTGGCTAAGACCCACCGCGACGAATTCATGCGCAAGATCTCGGCTGAATACCCCCAGTACGGCTGGGAACACAATTTCGGCTATCCGACGGCCGATCACCTGGAGGCCGTCAGGAAGTACGGGCTGACCCCGTGGCACAGGCTTTCCTTCCATCCGAAGGCGCTGGAGCCGACATTATTCTGATTATTGCTAACTTTGTATCCGACAATAAACTCTAATAACATGAAAAAAACTTTCCTTGCCATCGTCGCAGCATTCCTGATGACAGGCGCGGCATATGCCGACGAAGGCATGTGGCTCCTGCCGCTTCTCCAGAAAATGAATGCTGATGCCATGTCGAGGCTGGGCTGCCGCCTGACCGCCGAGGACATCTATTCCATCAATCACTCATCCCTCAAGGATGCCGTAGTCCATTTCGGAGGCGGTTGCACCGGAGAGATGATTTCACAGGAAGGACTCCTGGTGACCAATCACCATTGCGGTTACTCAAGCATCCAGAGGCTGTCCACACCGGAGCATAACTACCTGGAAGACGGTTATTTCGCAATGCGCCGTGACCAGGAGCTTCCGGTTAACGGACTGAGCGTGACCTTCCTGCAGGAGATGAGGGATGTTACTGACATAATAGCGAAGGCAGGGGAAAAGGCCGAGAAGAGGGGAAAGACCGAGCAGGCAGAGAAGGCCCGCACCGACAAGATGCGCGAGCTGGAGGCCGAAGCAGTGAAGGCGAATCCCCACTGCACGGCGAGGGTAACCGGATTCTACAATGAAAACGTCTGGTACCTGATTGTTTACAAGACCTACAATGATGTCCGCTTCGTGGGCGCTCCTCCCGCATCCATCGGAAAATTCGGAGGCGAGGCCGACAACTGGACATGGCCCAGGCACACCGGTGATTTCTCCATGTTCCGCGTGTACGCCGGCAAGGACAACGAACCGGCTGCCTACTCTGAGGACAATGTGCCCCTGAGGCCGGCCAAGTCGCTGAAGATAAGCATGAAAGGCCTCAGTGACGGAGACTTCGCTTTCATCATGGGTTATCCCGGAAGGACCCAGCGCTTCCAGACTGCGGTGCAGCTCCAGGACATGATGGACAACAACAACATACGCGTTAAGGCCAGGACGCTGCGTCAGAGTATCATGTGGGAAGCCATGGAATCGGATCCGGCCATCAGACTCAAGTATGCCAACAAGTACGCCGGCTCGGCCAACGGCTGGAAGAAATGGCAGGGCGAGGACCAGTCCTTCAAGAAGCTCAACATCATTGAGCGCGAGACCCGCAAGGAGGCCGAGTTCATGGAATGGGTGAATGCGAGCCCGGCACGCAAGGCCAAATACGGTACTGCGCTCCAGACCATCAATACTGCGGTTGCGGCCATGAAGGAGCCCTCCGAGGCAATAACCCTGCTGAGCGAAACCATAGG
>CADCQP010000111.1 GCA_902803535.1 uncultured Bacteroidia bacterium
AGTTTTATAAATCAACTCCGGATAAGTCAGTAAACGTCCGCGCTTTGCGTGGATGTGACTTTTCCGTTGATAGGTTTGCCAAGACCTAGAGTGTGGATTATGATCATCCACGCTTTTTTTGTGTCTTGGTGGGCCTCCGCGTAAGTCGCTTTCGCTGTTGGAAGACAAACGAAAGCGCAGCTTATGGCCAACTCGAACAATCAGTTGCAGACGGCCAAGAAAGCCCGTGAAGATGAGTTTTATACCCAGCTCTGTGACATTGAAAACGAGCTCAGGCATTATCGCACTCATTTCAAAGGCAAGACCGTATTGTGCAATTGTGATGACCCTCGGGTCAGCAACTTCTTTAAGTACTTCGCCCTCAATTTCGAGATTCTGGGGCTAAAGAAGCTTATTGCCACGTGCTACAAAAACAATGAGCCGGACTTGTTCTCGATGAACACCTGCGAGCAGGCGGTCTATATCATCTATGAGGGTGATAAGAATGGCAACCGTATCCCCGACCCTTCCGAGATGGAGGTGCTCCCTCTTCAGGGAGACGGTGATTTTCGTAGTGCAGAATGCGTTGAACTATTGAAGCAGGCTGACATTGTTTGTACCAACCCACCGTTTAGCCTGTTCCGGGAATATGTAGCACAGCTTATCAAGTTTAAGAAAAAGTTCTTGATTATAGGAAATCAAAATGCTATCAAATATAAAGAGATCTTCCCTCTCGTGATGCAGGATAAGATTTGGATGGGTTATGGCTTCAAAAGAAACTGTGCACACTTTATCACCAAGTATGAGGACACTGCCTCTGATGCCGACCACCGGGAAGGCATGATTCGAGTACCGAGCGTCACTTGGTATACAAATCTGGAGATTCCTCGTAGGCATGAGCATATCATCCTATATAAACAGTATAATCCGGTAGATTATCCCAAGTATGACAATTATGATGCAATCAATGTGGATAAGACAACCGATATCCCTTGTGATTATGACGGTATAATGGGTGTTCCCATTACCTTCATGTATAAGTATTGTCCTGAGCAGTTTGAGATTATCGGTGTATTCAATCACGGTTGTGACAACGAGTATGACTTGGCAAAACCGATTCTCAATGGTAAAGAACTTTATACCAGAATAGCAATACGAAAGAAGCAAATATGAAAATCTCCCTTCACGAAATCACCATCCGCGACCTCTTCGCCGGCTACCAGGACTCCCAGGAAGAGGGCGTGGTTGCCTACGGCGGCCGCCTGGACGTGCGTCCCAAATACCAGCGTGAATTCGTCTATACCGGTAAACAGCGTGAGGAGGTCATTAACACCGTCCGCCACGGCTTCCCACTCAACATCATGTACTGGGTGAAGAAAGAGGACGGCAGTTTCGAAGTCCTCGACGGCCAGCAACGCACTATCTCCATCTGCCAGTACCTCAACAACGACTTCTCCATAGGTGAAAAATATTTCCACACCCTCACCGATGACCAGCAGGCGCAGATCCTGGATTATAAGCTGATGGTTTATTTCTGCGAAGGGACGGATTCGGAGAAGCTGGACTGGTTCAAGATCGTGAACATCGCCGGGGAAAAACTTTCAGACCAAGAGCTCCGCAACGCCGTTTACACCGGCGCCTGGCTGACAGATGCCAAGCGGCACTTTTCCAAGTCAAACTGCGCCGGCATCGGCCTGGGCGACAAATACGTCCGGGTGGAGGTGAACCGCCAGGGACTGCTGGAACTCGTCCTTAAATGGATCTCGGGCGGCCATATCGAGCAGTATATGGCTGACCATCAGCATGACCCCAACTGCAACGAGCTATGGCTATACTACACCAGTGTCATCAATTGGGTCAAAACAATCTTCCCTACTTACCGCAAGGAGATGAAAGGCTTGCCGTGGGGCGACATCTACAACGAGTTTGGTAAAAAACCGCTTGACACGGCAGCCCTGGAAGCAAAGGTGGCAGTGCTGATGCAGGATCCTGAGGTGCAGAAGAAATCCGGCATCTACCAATACGTCCTTACCGGTAACGAGAAGTTCTTGAACCTGCGTACTTTCGATGATGCTGTGAAGCGCGAAGTCTATGAGCGTCAGGGCGGCATCTGCCCTCATTGCGTTGCCGAACACCGGGAGAAAACGCACTGGGAGATTGATGAAATGGAGGCCGATCACATCACTCCTTGGGTGGAAGGCGGCAAAACGATAGCTGAGAATTGTCAGTTGCTGTGTGTGGAGCACAATCGGCGTAAGAGCAATAAATAGATTCCTTTTTTTCCTCGCTGAAGGGCTGAATTTCGGTAAATTGCTCAAATCCAACATTTGGGAATTTTTCAGCCGTTGAGCCTAGCAGATGGCTCAAGCGCTGGTGGCATGAGTTAAGTGAAGGTTCTCAGGGCCATCTGTCAGGATGAACGGGAGGGGCAGGATAAAAATAAAGGCGGCCGGTTGGGCCGCCTTTATTTTATTCTTGATTATTCCTAGAACCTCCAGCCGAGGGTGAGGACTACGTCCCAGAGTTTCGGTGAGGAGAGGACCTCGGGGGAGTAAGTGGTCACGTTGCCTGAGGCATCGGTGATGTAGTCTTCGTAGAGGGAGAGGTACTTGTTGTTGTAGGAAGTCATCCTTCCGGTGAGGTCTGCGAAGAAAGAACCTTTTGAAGACCAGCCGATTCCAAGTGAAACCATATGCCTGTTGCGGCTGAGTTTCTCCTTGCCTGTCAGGGAATTCTCCCATGCGTAGAATTCGCTGTTGGACATGTTCCCGTTGTAGACGTCCTGGTAGGTGACTGCATTTACGACGCCGACTGCATCATACATCACGGTCTCCGGGTTGGAGAAGAAGTTGTAGCCGGCACGGACAGAGAATTGCGGGGTCGGCTTGACCTCGGCTCCGAGGCGGATGGTCTGCTGGAGACCACCGAACATGTCAATAGCCCTGTTGACTCCGTCATAATTGCTGTTGCTGCCATAGTTCCCTTCCATGTCGGTGCGGTACTTCATGGACTTGTAGTCGGCCATCTCATAGTCGGCACTGACCATTCCGAATCCGCCGAAGGTGTAGGCTATTCCGGCATTCCAGCGCCAGGGAGTGCGAAGGCGGTAGTGCCACTCATTGACGTTGCTCTTCTCGCTGCTGGATTCCTCGAGGTAATGTACCTGTGCGGCATGCTGGTTCTCCTCCGTGATGTCTATGACGGTCGGAGTCTGGATCGCGGCGCCGATCCTCAGGCCTTCAGTCGGTTTCCAGATGAAGCCGGCCTTGAGGTAAACGCCTGAAGCCTTGTTGCTGAGGGAATACTGATAGCGTGAGTTGTCGAACTTCAGGATGGTTCCGTCAGCGTATTCGATGGGGAAATCGTCAGGATTCAGGGCGTATTCCTTGATGTAATAGTCGTACTGGTAGTTCACTCCGGTTATCCCGATGTTCCCTCCGAGATAGAAGACATCATTGATGTTCATGCCGAAGTTGAAGATGTAATCGTATTTGCTGCCGTACGTCCTTTGTCCGTAGTACTGGTCAAGTTCCCCTGCGAGTCCTGTCTGCCCGCTGGCCGGATCGTGCCTTTCGGTTACTCCAAGGTACTGGTTGGTGTGGCCTCCGTAGGTCGAGATGAGCCCGGACCTGAAGGCTACCATGCTGCGCCAGTCATTGAAGTTGTTGTAGTCTCCGCGGTCAAGGACTGAACTTTCATACCCGTCGGCACCGACGGCATACGCGCCTGCCATGCTGGTGTAGGAGTTGGGACCGCCTCCGTAAATGGTGGACATGAAGTTGTTGGTGGAGTTCCCTACGAGCCCGATGGTGAAGTTCTTGATCCCGCTCAGGTTGGAAGTCTTGAAGTTGATCGAGACTCCGAAGTTGGGCATGGTGAACCTGGTGTACCTGTCATTGTAAGAGCCTGTGTAGGGAGATCCCGCTACGGGAGTATAGGAAGTCTTGGATGTGGCGATGGATATCGCCGGCGTAAGGGTGAACTGGCTGTAGCCGGCCACTGCCGATCCGGCAGGATTGATCCCTATTGAGCCGAGGTCGCCGCCGACAGCGGTCATCGCATTGCCCATCGCTATGGACCTTGCAGTGCCATAGTAAGTGTTTTCACCAAGTGTCTCTGCATCGTAGTAGGTCTGGCCCCAGAGAGCCTGCCCTGCAAGACAGAGGACGGAAATTATAATAAACCTTTTCATAGCTGTCGTAATTGTGAGATGATGAACAATCTTTAGCGTCTTCCGCCATGGCTTCCGCCGCCACCTGAGGAACCGCCTCCGGAGTAGCCTCCGCCTGAGGATCCTCCGCCGGAATAACCGCCTCCGGAGTAGCCGCCGCTGCTTCTGCTCATGCTGCTTCCGGAGTAGCTGCTGCTCCTGGAGGTGCTTCCGGAATAGCTGCTCCTGGAAGAGGAACCGGAGTAGGATCCGGAGGAACTGCTGCGGTAATTACCGCCTGAAGACCTGTAGGAAGGAGTCGATGAACTTGAGGAGGAACGGCTGTAGGATGATGTGCTCCCGGAATAGCTGCTCCTGGAAGAAGAACTTCCGGACGGACGGCTGTAGGATCCTGAGGGATAGCTGCTGCTGCGGCTGACTGAAGATCCGGATGAAGTCCTGGAGGGGGCCGCTGTCCTGACGCCGCTGCCGGTCGCAGTGCTCCTGCTTACTTCAGAAGGCCTTGTGGTCCTCACTGCGGAGGAGTTCCTGGCCTGTGCGGGGCGGAAGGAAGAAGTGGCAGTCCTGGATGCAGCTGAGCTTGCGGACCTGATGGTCCCGGCAGAAGAGCGTGTTGCTGCACTCCTGGTGCCGGATGTTGTGTTGCGGCCGACGACGCCTGCGACCCTGCTGCCGGCGGATCCTGAACGGACCCTGGAGGCTGAAGTCCTGCCAGCGCCGGGCATCGAAGCCCTGCTCCTGGAGAATGTGGTCGGAGCGCTTCCGGCTATGCGCTGGGTGGTGCTCCTGGCTCCGTGGGTGAAGTTGTGACCACCATGGTAGCCATAGTGCCCTCCTCCGTAATACCAGGGATCATACCATCCGCCATAGTGCCAGTGGCTGTACCATCCGCCGTAATACCACGGGTCGTACCATCCTCCGTAGAACCAGGGATCGTACCATCCGCCATAGTACCAGGGGCTGTAGCCCCAGTACCATGAATCCCAGTACCAGGGATCATACCATCCACCGTACCATCCATAGCGCCAGGGGCGGTGCCAACCGCCGTACCATGAATTCCAATACCAGGGATCATATGCCCATGTGCCGTAGTACCAGGGCCTGTAGGGCCAGACCCCGTAGCACCAGTCATTGTAATATCCGTAGTTGTCAAAGACGGTCACCGAAGTACGGTCGGGATTGAAATCGATCCTGGCCGCCTTGCCTTCAGGGATGTAGAGGGTGTCTTTGTCGCCTTTGGAAAGATAGATGGTGGAACTGGCTGTCTCCTTCACGAGGTCCTGGACCTCCTGGGTGGAAGCATATGCCTGTTTTTCCTGATTCTGTGAGGGCTGAGTATAGTAGATACCGTCTTGGAACCTCTGCTGGGAGGCTTCATTCGCGTATTGCGCTGCTGAACCGCACGCCGTAAGTGCCATAAGCGCTGGGAAGAGAAGTTTGATGTGCGTTTTCATGTGTTAGGACCTCCTATATTGTAAATATAAATTGTATCTTTGCATTCAAACGAGAGTATTGCAACTATCGTACCTTGTCATATGCGACTGTCAGCCTCCGGCTGTTTTGCATTCATGATGAGAATTATTCTGAAAATGTTGCATGGAATATAGAAAAATTCAGTAAAAAGACAAAAATATATGGCAGACCAGCTTACAAAAAGGGCGGAGAACTATTCTCAGTGGTACAATGATTTAGTGGTAAAGGCAGACCTTGCCGAACAGTCCGCGGTGCGCGGATGCATGGTTATCAAGCCATATGGCTACGCTATCTGGGAGAAGATGCAGCATGTGCTTGACGGGATGTTCAAGGAGACCGGAGTCAAGAATGCATATTTTCCTCTTTTCATACCTAAGAGCTTCTTCAGCCGTGAGGCGGAGCATGTCGCAGGCTTCGCCAAGGAGTGCGCCGTGGTGACCCATCACAGGCTCATGAATGATCCGGAGGGGAACGGCGTCGTAGTGGATCCCGATGCGAAACTGGAAGAAGAACTCATAGTCAGGCCGACTTCCGAGACTATCATATGGAGCACCTACAAGAACTGGATCAAGTCCTGGAGGGACCTTCCGATCCTCTGCAACCAGTGGTGCAACGTGGTGCGCTGGGAGATGCGTACCAGGCCTTTCCTGCGTACCGCGGAATTCCTGTGGCAGGAGGGGCACACCGCGCATATGACTTCCGAGGAAGCCCAGGAGAGGGCGCTGCAGATGGTCAATGTATATGCGGACTTCGCGCGTAACTACATGGCGCTGCCCGTGATCGTAGGACACAAGAGCCCGAACGAGAGATTCGCCGGTGCACTCGATACACTCACCATTGAAGCCATGATGCAGGACGGTAAAGCCCTTCAGTCAGGTACTTCCCATTTCCTCGGACAGAATTTCGCCCATGCGTTCGACGTCAGGTTTGCTGATAAGGACGGAGGCCTGCAGTACGTGTGGGCCACTTCCTGGGGAGTTTCCACCAGGCTCATGGGAGCGCTCATCATGGCGCACTCGGATGACAACGGACTCGTGCTTCCTCCCAAGCTCGCCCCGATCCAGGTAGTGATGGTCCCGATTTACAAGACTGCCGAAGAAAGGGAAAGGATCCTGTCCAGGATGGCCTCTCTGCGCGACGAGTTGGAAGCCGACGGGCACAGCGTTGAGATCGACGACCGCGACACCCTGCGTCCAGGATTCAAGTTCGCCGAGTGGGAGCTCAAGGGAGTCCCTGTCCGCCTTGCCATCGGTCCGAGGGACCTGGAGGCCGGCACCGTGGAGGTCCACAGGCGCGACACCATGGAGAAACAGACCGTAGAGCTTTCAACCATAGTTGGTTCCATTGAGTCTCTCCTGGCTGACATCCAGCAGAACATCTACAGTAAGGCACTCGATTTCCGTGCCTCTCACGTGGAGAAATGCGATGACTGGGAAGAGTTCAAGGCCAAGATCGGGACCGGCAAGTTCCTTCTCTGCCATTGGGACGGAACCACCGAGACCGAGCAGAGGATCAAGGACGAGACCAAGGCTACGATCCGCTGCATCCCCATCGACAGCTTCGTATGCGAAGAAGAGGGGAAGGATATCCTCACCGGCAAACCTTCGCACAGGCGCGTGGTATTCGCAATAGCTTATTGATGAATAAAACATATGCATATGAGAAAGATATTTTTCGCCATTGCCGTTGCGGCCGCTTTCACTCAGGCCGCCTATGCCCAGGAAGATGCGCAGAAAGCTGCCGCCGAGGCAGCCAAAGCCATTGCCGACGCTCCTGAGGTGAAGGTCGAGGCTCCCAAGCCCAAGTACTGGACATCTTCCTTGATGACGAACATCAACTTCGTCCAGTCCAGCTTCCTGAACTGGGCCAAGGGTGGTTACAACAACTACTCCCTCAGCACTTACATTGACGGCAACTGGAACTGGAAGAAGGATGACATGTACTGGAAAAACCGTCTCCAGCTTGACTATGGCTTCTTCTATTCCGAGGACAAGCCGATACTCCAGAAAAACAAGGACCGCCTCCTGTTTGAGAGCACCTGGGGACACAAGGCCACCAAGACTCTCAGCTATTCGGCCAAGTTCACCTTCCTGAACCAGTTTGCTTCCGGTTACACCTACGGAACCCCGAAAGCTGATAATCCAAGCAAGCAGGACTGGAAGGATGCCCGCAGGCTCAAGTCCGGATTCTTTGCCCCGGCCATCGCCACCATCGGTGTCGGTATTGACTGGGTGCCCACGAAGTGGCTTTCCGTGAACTTCGCTCCTGTCACCGGAGGCTTTACCATCGTCGGAAACGAGAAACTGCGCAAGAACTATGGTATGGAGCGCAAGAAGGAGTACAAAGACGTTGAAGAATACCCGGACCAGAAGGACGAAGACAAGATCTATTATATCACCGGAAATTATTACCGTGCCGCAAGGTTCGAGTTCGGTGCCCAGCTGACGGTTGATGCGAAGGTGAAGATCAATGACAATTTCTCCGGGTCCACCCATGTCCTGGTCTTCTCCAATTACCTGCACAATCCGCAGAATCTCAGGGTCAACTGGGACAACCGCCTGATGTGGAAGCTCAACAAGTTCTTCTCCCTGAACCTGACCACCAACTTCATCTATGATGACACCGTGCTCATAGTGGATGAGGACCACCCCAACGGGCGCAGGATCTCGCAGTTCAGCGAGGCCCTCCAGTTCGGCTTCACATACACGTTCTCTTCAAAGAAGTGAGATGCCAGGAAAAGTTTGACAGCGTGCTTTCCGGGCAGGTCTCTGCCGGGGAGAATGTGCTCGTCGCGGTAAGCGGGGGCGCGGACTCCATATGCATGGCCGAACTTTTCCTCAGGTCGTCCCTTCATCCCTCTTTCAGCGTCGCGCATTGCAATTTTCATCTGCGCGGGGAGGAGAGTGATGCGGATGAGGAGTTTGTAAGGAACTGGTGCAGGGAACATTCCGTGGAATTTACCTGTACGGGATTTGACACTCTTGCATATGCTTCAGCCCATGGGCTGAGCGTTGAGATGGCGGCGCGGGAACTCAGGTATGACTGGTTCGCTTCCGTGTGCGCTGAAAGGAACTTCTCCGCCGTTGCCGTTGCGCATAACAGCAATGACAATGCAGAGACACTGGTGTTGAACCTGCTCAGGGGAACGGGCCTGAAGGGGCTCCGGGGCATGGACTCATCCGGAGTGGTCCCAGGGCATCCTGGAGTAAGGCTTTTAAGGCCTATGCTGGAGTTTTCCCGTGATGAGATCCTGGGATTCCTCCAGGACATCGGGACTTCCCACCGGGAGGACAGAAGCAATTCTGATCCAGCGATTAAGCGCAACCTTATCCGCAACGGGATCTTCCCTCTTTTCGCCAAGGTAAATCCTTCTGCCGTCAAGACTTTGAACCGGGAGGCGGGCCTTTTCCGCCAGGCCTGTTCGATAGTGGATGACTACATCGGGTCGGTGACTCCATCCGTGTTGAGGGATCCCGGAGAGGGCGTCCTGTTAAAGGTGGATGCCAAGGCCCTGATGGCCCTGGAGCATTCATGCTACGTGCTTTACCGTCTCCTTGAACCATATGCATTCCCTTCCGGGACGGCATCTTCGGTGATTGAGTCTCTGGGCAGGGAGACATCTTCGGGGAAAACTTTCCATGCACCACGGCATATGCTCGTTACTTCGTCCGACTCCATACTCGTGGTAGAGAAAGGCGAGTCTCTTTCGGAAAGCTCTGATACTCTTGTAGTAACAGGGCCTGGGACATATGGTTTCGATTCCTGCCGCTTTACGGTGGAAGTGACGGAGCGGAATCTTTCCATGTCGCTTGCACAGCCCCGTGGGACTCTGGCGGTGGATGCTTCGGCTATTCCTTTCCCATTTGTCGCCAGGCACTGGCGTGAGGGGGACTGGATGCGTCCGCTGGGCCTTCACGGCCGCAAGAAGCTGAGCGACATGTTCACTGACCTGCATTTCTCTGCTGTTGACAAGGCACATGCGCTTGTATTCGCACCGGATGGTGAGACTTCGCATGTCCTTGCCCTGTCGGGGCTGCGTATCGATGAGAGCATAAGGGTGACTGACAAATGTTCCAAAGTGTTGATCATTAAGAATCTGTAGAATATGGAAGAAGATAGGAAGCTTTATCCCATGAAGTTTTCCCCGGTTTCGGACAATGACGCATGGGGAGAAGAAAGATGGCTGCTCGCCGATCTTGGATGGCGTGACTGTGAAATCTCAAACGGCTGGCTTAAGGGCAACACCATCGGGGAAGTCATGGACATGTACTGCGATGACGTGACGGGAGAAGATGTATTTTCCCGTTTCGGCAGGCAGTTCCCGTTGATGGTGAAGCGCCTTGATGTCCAGGGGAGGCTTCCCCTGCTTGCCCATCCTGATGACGGGATCGCGGCGCAGCGATATGACCTTATGGGGAAGGAAAAGATATGGTACATCCTCAAGGCCGGGCCGCAGGCCAGGCTCTGGCTTGGAATGAAAGGGGATACCACTGCATATGACTTTTGGGATGCATGCCAGTCTGGCAGGGCGGAAACGCTTATGAATGAGGTCACTCCGCATGCTGGTCAGGCTTTCCGCATTTATCCTGGGATGGTCCACGGGGCGGGTGACGGAGTGGTTATCCTGGAGGTGTCGGAGTCGTCGGACCTTGACTTCGCACTTTACAACTGGGGCAAGGACGTGGAGATCGAGTCGGACCTTCCATTGACACTGTCCGAGGCAATTGATTTCCTGGATTTCAAGGCATATGACCCTGCGAAATGCTCGGCAGATGCATGTGAGAGATTCATCCTGAGCAAGGTAGAGCTGGAGAACGGGATGCAGGTGGCTTCGGATGGCTCTCCTTCTTTCGAGGTTTACATGTGCCTGGAAGGCGAGGCCGGAATGCGTGTGCAGGGTGAGGAGGAAGTCGTTGTGGGTAAGGGTGATGTCGTCCTGGTCCCGGCTGATGTCCCGGAATTCTTGCTGGCGCCGCGCACTTCTGGCACGGTTTTGCTTGAAGCCATGTGGCGTAAGGAGGATGTTGAACAGTAAAAAACATTTGCTATGTCCGACGTTGCCAGAATCGATAAATACCTCTGGGCCATACGTGTTTACAAGACCCGGTCAGAGGCTACCGAGGCCTGCAAGGGCAACAAGGTCCAGGTGAACGGAGTGGCTGCAAAGCCTTCCCGCATGATCAAGATAGGTGACATGCTTTCCGTCCGCAAGGGGCCGGTTCAGTATTCATTCAAGGTGCTAAAACTCCTTGGGAACAGGGTTGGTGCCCAGCTTGTTCCGGAATATGCTGAGAACCTTACCCCGGAATCGGAACTTGCCAAGGCGCATGCTCCGAAAGAGACGTTCTTCATCAGGCGTGACCGTGGTACGGGCCGTCCTACTAAGAAAGAAAGACGCGAAATCGATATGCTTCAGGAGGGGCTCTTCCTTGATGAAATACCGGATGAAGTGGCCCGTCACTTCGGTATAAGCGAGGATGACGATCTCTGAAGTTTTGTTTTTTTAATTTTTATTCCTATCTTTGCAGTCCAATACCGCGGGGTAGAGCAGTCGGTAGCTCGTCGGGCTCATAACCCGGAGGTCGCAGGTTCGAGTCCTGCC
>CADCQP010000112.1 GCA_902803535.1 uncultured Bacteroidia bacterium
GTGTAGGTCTCGAGAACGACTGCGCGGTCACGTGCTACGAGGACATCATTGGCCTTGTAGACTCTGCCATCAGCAGCAGTCAGGGTGAAGGAGTAGGTAATCATACCCCTCTGCTTGTCACCCCAGCTGTTGTAGGCATCATTCTTCTCAGACAGCTTGTAGGAGCCGCTTCCGGTTACAGTGTAGTCTGCATCCGCCGGGGCGCTGATGGTCACACTCTCACCGTTCTGGGTGAACACGAGGGTGGCGCTCACGTCGCTCATTGAACCCTTGAGGTTCTGAGTCAGGGTGGAGGTGTGCCTGCCGGTGGTGACCAGCTTTACGACCTCATTGTTACCAACATCGTGGGTGATGTCATCAGGGGCCTTGTACTCAACCTTCTCGGAGCCGATAGTGGCGGATCCATAGTGGAGCCAATGTCCGTGAAGTTCAGTAATGAACTTGATGCCAAACATGGTGAAGTCCTTCGGAGCGATGCTCCACTGGCTGGAGAAGCGCCTGTCGGGATTGGATGCATCGGAGGCTCCTACCAGGAGACTGTCAAGATCAGAAGTTCCGGTCAGGACCAGCGGAACCACATAGGTATTCTTGATGGCGTCCGGGTCATTGAAGAAGGCATCCGTCAACTGCACGGTAACACCTCCGTGGTACGCACCCTTGGGGATGGTGATCTGGCTGGTGTTACTCAGCGTGTAGTAAGAAGACGGAAGTGCCTTGATGGGGTCGCCGTTGGAGAAAGTGACTCCGTTGCACAGGGACTCGTCGACCCTGAAGCTGATGTTCCTGTCCTTGTTGTTCTTGTACACGCCGCCCATTGCAGCGGAGATCACGAACTTGCCGGCGTTGTCATTGTCATTCGGGTAGACGTCGTCTCCGAGAATGAGAGTCCTCACCGGGAACTGATACGGGAAGAATCCTGTAGTATAGTCATAGTCCGGGAAATCCTTGTCAAAATTATGGCAGGATACAAGCGCAAGAGCACAGGCCAAAACTGTGAATATTCTCTTTTTCATAATCATTCGCTTTTCAAATAATTACTCCCAGCCCTTGTTCTGGACAAATCCAAACTTAAGGACCTCGTTGTAGGGTATCGGGCCGTAGACCATGTAGGGCTTGTATGCCCTGTCTTCTACTTCCACTTCAGTGTAGACACCATCCTTGAGCTCGACTCCCTTCGCGGGCTCGTCAAGAGCGACATTCCATCTCCTGAGATCCCAGAAGCGGAAGCCCTCGAAGCTGAGTTCGATGCGGCGCTCATTGCGGATGAGTTTACGCATATCCTCCTTGGAGGTGACTTTGGCAAGATAAGCATCATCAGTGATACCAGCCCTCTTGCGGATGGCAGCAATCACGTCACGAGCAGAGAAACCATAACTGCCTTTGCCGTCAGGTCCCCAAGCCTCGTTTGCCGCCTCAGCATAAATGAGGAAGATTTCCGTGTAACGGATGATCGGCTCGATGTGATCCTGTGTATTCGTCTTGCCGGTCTGCATGTTCACATCCTCGCGGAGATGTTTGCGCAGATAGTAACCGGTCCTGGTGGAATACTGCATCTTGTTAGCTAAGTCGTCGGAGGTTCCGGTAAGGCTGTTGATAACAGCGCCACGAACCTTGCTCCCGTTGAGGACAACGATCTGCGCAAGACGCGGGTCACGGTTTGCGTAGGGATTCGAAGCATCAAAGCCTGAAGCGGGATCGTCGATCGGATAACCGTTCTTCATCGGGAAGGCATCCACGAAGTTCTGGGTCGGGTTGATGCGGCCGTGTCCGTACACAGTAGGAGGATAATTATCACCCTCCCAAGTGTTGATCGTGCGCATGTAGCGACGCCAAATCATTTCGGGAATATCCTTGTCGTCACCTGTCCTCAATTTGGCTGCCGTCACCTGAGCCGGGAGCCAGTAGATGTTACCAGTTGGATCAAGGCCGCTGATGCCGCCGATGTCCTTAATGAGATCGCCTGCATATTTAGCGGCGGATTCCCAGAGGGATGCGGTGTTCGATGTGTTGAATGCCGGGCTGGCAGCCAGGAGCGCAACACGGGCCCTGAACGCATTTACTATACGTCCGCTGACTTTCTGCCTGCGCTGGTTGCCAAAGACCTGATTGTACTCATCGAGGTTGAGATAATTATATGCCGAAGGAACAGAGGTTACATCCCCATAATCCTCGGGAAGATACTTCATTGCCTCGGTGAAGTCATCCATTATACTCTGCACCGACTCGTTAAAGGTTTTCCTCGGCTCCGAGAAAGTCGCAAGGTCGGTAACATAGTCATTGTAGATGGGGATACCCAAGAGTTCACCGTCAGCACTTACGCCGGCATGGTTGCGGAGCAGGAAGTACTTCAGGATTCCCCTGAGCGCATATGCTTCACCCGTATAAAGGGTCTTGAAGGCCTTGGCCAAACCCTCGTTTGAGGGTTTGAAATCAATATCGTCGACAACGGTGAAGAACCTGTTGAGGTTCATGATGCCCCTGTTGCACTGGGTCCACATATCCTGTGAATTGGACAGAGAACTCCATCCGCCGGTGGCCATGACACGATAACTGTTGCCAGGATCGTTGGAAACTGCGTCATCCGTGGCCACATCGTCGAACCTCGGGGTGATGTAAGGCATCTGGGTATAGCCGTACGTCATAATACCCTCAACTTTCGCCGGAGACATGAGGACGGATTCCAGGTTGTTACGGAAGTTCTCCTCCGGATTCAGCGGGTCATCGCAGGCCGAAAAGGCGAAGAGCGAAGCGATAAGAGCTGCTAAAAGTATTCTGTAGTGTTTCATAAACTTTCAGTATTTAATGTCAGAACGAAGCCTTGAATCCGATAGAGTAGGTCCTGTACTGCGGTTCACCGGCGATATTCATCTCACGATATTCGCGGTTCGGGGCTATCTGGAACGGGCTCGAGCAGTCTATGTAGAGATCGAGGTTCGTCATGTAAAGTTTGCGGGCAATGTTCTTAGGCATAGCATACATGAGCTGAACCTTTCGGAGCTGGAAGAAAGAGTTGTCGTACATCCAGAAGGTCGAACGGCGGTTGTTGTTGTCCGCTGCGACTGAGTGGACGGCCGGCCACTTGGCATTCGGATTCTCAGGAGTCCACGAATCCCTGACA
>CADCQP010000113.1 GCA_902803535.1 uncultured Bacteroidia bacterium
CAGCTACGGCAACGGACTGAGGCTCACTGGCGAGAAGTCCAAATATGAGCCCACCCTGGAGAAAGGTGCAGCTAAGCTTGCAAGGCGCTTCAACCCGACCATCGGCTGCATCAAGAGCTGGAACGGCTGGAAGGGATATGAATTCCCCGTCATCATCGACAACATGATGAACCTCGAGCTCCTCATGAACGCCGCCAACCTCTTCAACTGCGACACCCTCCGCACGGTTGCGAACACTCACGCCAACACCACCATGGCCAATCATTTCCGCCCGGACTACACCACATGGCACGTCCTCGCATATGATCCCGCCGACGGCAAGGTCCTCGTAAAGAAGACCGCCCAGGGCTACAGCGACGACAGCGCATGGGCACGCGGACAGGCATGGGCCGTGTACGGCTATTCCATGATGTACCGTGAGAGCAAGAACCCCGCTTACCTCGCGCAGGCTGAGAACATCGCCAAGATGATCCTCAAGCACCTCCCCGCTGACGGTGTTACCTATTGGGATTTCGACGCTCCCGGTGTTCCCGGCGGCCTGAATGCCAACGAGAAAGTTGAAGGCGAGATCAACCGCGACGCTTCCGCTGCCGCCATCATGGTCTCCGCTTTCATCGAGATTGCCGATTTCACTGCTGATGCGGCCCTCTCCGCAGAGCTCATCAAGGTCTCCGAGACAATCCTTCGCACCCTCGCATCTCCTGAGTATCTTGCAAAACCGGGCGAGAACGGAAACTTCCTCCTGAAGCACTCCGTGGGCAACCTTCCCGGAAACTCCGAGGTTGACGTTCCCCTCACCTATGCTGACTACTACTACCTCGAGGCTCTCCTGAGGTTCAAGAACAGGCAGTAATACTGTCCGATAAGTTTTTACAAGCCCGGTTGCTGATCCAGCCGGGCTTTGTCATTAAAAAACCACATATGAAAACACTTTCACTTATCGTTTCCGCCGCCCTTGCTGCAGTGATGTCCTGCTCCTGCGGCCAGGGCACGCCCAAAGGTTTCGTCGCAACTCCTGACGACACTGCCAGTGACACAGTTGCCACATTCGATTATGGACGGCTGACCAAGCTTGGGCATCCACGTATCCTGATGACAGCCAAGGACTTCAAGTTCCTCAGGAAGGCTGTTTCCGCCAAAGGGAACCCTGATCTGCTTTCGCAGGTGAATACGATCCTCCTTGGCCTTTCCGACCACTACGCGGACAACCCTGAAAAACTGGTGTACAAAGTCGCGCCAGGCGGTGAAGGCATCCTCGGGACCTCTCGTGCAGCCCTCAGGCGCCTGTTTTTCATGGCATATGCCTACAGGGTAACGGGCGTGCAGAAGTACCTTGACGCTGCGGTGGCCGACCTGCGTACCGTTTGCGGATACAAGGACTGGAGTCCGTCGCACTACCTGGATGTCGCAGAAATGTCCCTGGGAGTGGCCATCGCATATGACTGGTTATTCTATGACCTGCCGAACGACGTGCGTGAGCTGGCCCGCGAAAAACTGATAGAATATGGACTGAAGACTTACCCGGGACAGTGGTACCTGGATGCGACCAACAATTGGAACCAGGTCTGCAACGCCGGTATGATAGCTGCTGCCCTGGCCGTTTACGAAAAGGACAAAGCGCTGGCCGTGGAGGCTATCGAAAAAGCCATTCCGAGCAACCGGAACGCCATGAAAACCATGTATGCCCCCGATGGAGCCTATCCTGAAGGCTACAATTACTGGGGCTACGGAACCGGTTTCGAAACCATACTGCTGCAGATGCTCCAGACCGCATTCGGCTCAACCGCAGACCTGGAGCAGGCCGAGGGCTTCCTGCCTTCCGGCAAATTCATGCTCTTCATGGACACCCCGACCGGAGGAAGCTTCTCCTTCGCCGACGGCGGCAACGGGAAGGAAATCATCCAGGCTCCGATGTGGTGGTTCGCCGGATATTTCGGAGACGAGTCTATGCTTGCATATGAGAAACAATTGATGGACAAGGGAATGTATTCAGATACGGACGGGCATTTGCTGCAAAGTGGACAGTCGTATAACCGCCGCCTGATGCCCGCCATCCCAAGTTTTATCCTACACAACGGATTCAAGGGAGAGGGGGCAGGCAAACCTTCCCAGAACCTCTGGCACGGAGACGGGATAGTTCCCCTGGTAATGGTCCACACCGGATGGAATTACGATGAAGGTGACCACTACCTCGGAATCAAGGGAGGAGCAGCCTCATCCAATCACGCGCATATGGATTCCGGATCCTTTGTCTATGAGTCCCAGGGCGTACGCTGGTCCGATGACATCGGGAACCCGAATTACTCCTTTATCAATGAAGCGCTGAAGAACGCCGGTGGCGGATACTGGGACATGAGGCAGGTTTCACTTCGCTGGGACATCGTCAAGATGAACAACCTGGCCCACAGCACCCTTTCCTTCATGAATTCCGACGGCAGCGTACAGGGCAAAGTGCATGTCTCAGACCATGTTGTCTCCGGAAAGGGCACCATCGAGGAATGCTTTGACTCCGCCGAGGGGAAAGGTGCCAGGATCGACATGACGGCAGCCGTGTCAGATGCCGTAGCCAGCGCCAAGAGGACTTTCCTGGTGACAGGCAAGGGTCTTGTCGTGGAAGACGAGGTCACCGCAAAACCCGGTATGGCTGCCAAGCTCCAGTGGAGGATGCTGACTCCGGCGTCAGTTACAGTGACAAAGGAGGGGAACGTCCTGACACAGAACGGGAAAACCCTTAAGATGACTGTCACCAGTTCCTCAGCGTCAGTTGTCCCGGCATATGCTTCCTGGACGATGGACAGGCCGAAGGACTGGACCCCGCGTACATGGGACCCGGATGACTCCCAGTTCAGCATTGCCGGATTCACCGCTACGATCCCTGCCGGCACCACCGTGAAATTCACCACCGTTCTTGCCGACTGATCAGCAGGGCTCCCTTTTGACGCCACACGCCACCCATTTGTGTCTAGTCCTGCTGGAACCGGTGACCGGCAGGAGGGAGGGGCCGCGAGGGCGGATGGGCGTCAGGGGACGAGCCGGAGGGCGACGCCGCCGGAGGGGCGGAGGGGGAAGCGGAGGACGTCCCCGCAAGTGACTTTGCGGGTTTCGCAGATGACATGGGTACGGGTGCGTACTTTCCTGCCGCCGTCAGTGTAAATCTCTGCTGTGTAGGTCTTTCCTTTGTCCAGGAAGGACAGGTCAATTGAGACGGTGCGCCCTTCGTTGCCGGTAATCGCCCCTACGAACCACTCCTTGCCATGGCGCCTTGCAACCACTGCGGATTCCCCGGGAGCCCCGTCCAGCACCCGGGTATCATCCCAGGTGGTGTACACGTCATCGAAGAACTTCAGTTCAGGTTCGTCAGCGGAATCCGAAGGTTTGTCGTACCAGTACATGTAGGTCAGGGGGCTGTAATAGACTACCGAAAGGGCCAGCTGATGCGCCGGGGTGGTCTGTAGGGTCTTCCCCTTGGATGCAGGAGCATATGGCTCTGAAGACAGGCGGTTAAACTCCTGCCGGTAATAGCATATGGTGTAATCCCCTGCCCCGGCTACGAAGCGGGTGAAAGGCAGGACGGTGTTGTGGGTAGCGTCCGGGAACTCCTCATTGCCGCGTATGCCCTCCTGGGTCATCAGGTTGGGCCATGTACGGCTGGTCCCCGTCGGACGGTACTCATCGTGGATGTCCACCATGAGGCCTGCACGGGCGCACTTGGCCACGGCCTCGTGGACCCAGCGTGTCGAGAGCTGGGACCCGACCTGGACGAAACCGAACTTGAGGCCGGCTACTCCCCAGCTCTTGTAGAGCGGAAGCAATTCATCCAGCTGCTGATAGAGTGCCCGGATATTGACATAGAGGAATACCCCGATCCCCTTGGAGCGGGCATATGCAATGACCCTGGGCAGGTCAAGGGCGTCCGGGACCGGATTGCGTCCAGGGTCGAGGGTAACCGTTGTGGCATCGGAGGCCTTGTCGTTCTCGGGGCCGTACCAGCCGGCATCAAAGTGGATGTACTGCAGGTTGTGCTTCACCGCGAAATCCACTGCGGCCAATCCGCCCTCTGTGGACAGGGTCATTTCCCTGAGCACTTTCCCAGGACGTATCCACGACGGATCATCGATGGCGCACGGGGGATTCAGGTTCAGCAGCAGGTCATTGTTCTGGAGGATCTCACCTGCCTTCTCGCCGCACATCACCACCCTCCAGGGAGTGTCGTAAGGCGCTATGTCTTCGACGGCGCTGCCCATCGAAAGGCCGATGGTACTCTTCCTGAGGTCCGAGAGCACGAAACGGGACCGGCAGTAATCGCTCACGCCTGCCTCGGCGAGACAGGCATATGCCCCGTCCGGAAGGCTGAGCAGAAGCGGCCTTTCGCACTCATCCTCCCACTCCTTAAGGGACACGAGTGCATATGGTGTCTGAGCCCTTGCGGTGAACCAGGCCTTTGTCCCTTCCGGCAAGGTAAAATCAGTATATTCCCTAGTGATTTTCAAGTAGTTCCCACCTTCAATCCGATAGCGGAACGCCACTCCTTCGTCATATGCACGGGCAGTCACGATGAGCTTCATCCTGCCGGTCGACTTGCCGAAGGTGACGCGCATCTCGTTGAAATGGTCGCGGACCGTGCTGCGCTCGCCATATACGGGATTCCACCGGATGTCATGGGTTGACTCTGTACAGGAAATGAGTTTCATCCCTTCCGCGAGCGAAATCCCCTCGCGTTTCCCGCGGGCAGTCGGATAGTTCTCCTCAAACATGAGCCCGAGGACAGATGGA
>CADCQP010000114.1 GCA_902803535.1 uncultured Bacteroidia bacterium
AATAATGAGGAGAAAACAGGCCTAACTACAAACCCGTGGAGTGGAAGTAACTGATCATCAGCATATAACGCATTAGTCCTATCCATAATTGAGGATAGGTCAATTTATGATATCTTTGTTTATCAAGCACTTACACTTCACGGTCAATGTGTCGTCCTGAATAAAGCTTACTTGGGTGCAACCGAAAAACTAGGACCAAGAAAAAATGGGGACCTCTAGCCATGTTCGCGGCTTTTCGGGAAAGGTTTACCTCATACTTCGACGGCTTAACGTCTCCGCTTGCCCGGCCAGGAACCTGGCATGTTACATCAACTCGCCAGGCCCATGGGAAGCGAGCAGCATGGAAAGCTGCCAGCATGGAAAGCTACCAGCATGGAAAGTTACCAGCATGGAAAGTTACCAGAGTCAGGAAGCATACGAATGAAAATCGGCATCAGGAGAGACCTGAAGCCGATAAATAAGCAGGGAATCTGTCGGGAAACATGCAGCCAGGTTACAAGCAGTCAGTCAACCGCGACCGTTAACAGCAGTCAGCTAGTTAACAACAGCCAAGGAACGGCGAAAGCGGCCCTTACCACTCGACGTTGCGGAGGTAGACCTGGCGGGAGCCGTCGTGGACGGAGTTGAAGGCCAGCTGCTTGCCGTCGGGACGCCAGCGAGCGTGCAGGTCGCAGCGGGTGTAGGTCTCCTTGTAGTCATCAGGAACATGGAACTCCCCTATCGGCATGACCTCCTCGTCTTCCAGGCGGAGCAGGACCCAATGCCTGTTGCTGTTGGAATCCCAGTAACCGTCGCTGCTGAGGAAATTCCCGTCCGGAGAGAACACACAGTGTCCGTCCCAGTCCATTACTCCGGGAGCCAGATGCTTCACTTTGTCCTCTTCACCTACAGTAAACATAGTGTGAGACCAGGCCTTGCCTGCATCCCACTTGGCCGTGACAGCCAGGGTATTGCCGTCCTTCCAGTTGAAATGGGAGCCCTCCCAACCGTCCGGGAAGCAGCGGCGAAGGTTGCTGCCGTCGATGTTGCAGGTGAAGGAAGTTGTGCGCCACTGGTAGATGTGACCCCTGGCATCCAGCTGCTTCTGGAAGTTCTCGACTGTACGGGCCAGGAAGAAGATCTTGCTGCCATCCTTGCTGATGACGGTGTGGCAGAAATAGGCCAGGCCGTCAGGAGAATCGATCTTGGTCATCAGCGGCTGGGCCTGCTTTACGGAAAGGATCAGCTTCTCCTCTCCCGTGCGGAGGTTCACCAGCCAGAGGCCGTCATTGTCAGGCCATGCCACATCCCTGAGCGGATCCTGTCCGTTGCCGGCATACCCGTAATCAGGCCTGGTGAGCCTGAGCCTGGCGTAGTTGATCGACACTGCCCACTCGCCATCCTCGGACACTGCGCTGATGGGTCTTGGGATTATCCTCTCGGACTTGGTCTTCCAGTTGGAAACCACGGCTACGAACTTCCCGTCCCGGCGGTCGTTCCAGACACATGCGCCATCCTCCCAGGGCAGCCAGTGGAACATGCACGCCTCCTGGAAGTTCCAGCAGTAGGTCTTGCCTATCTTGATCATCCTGTGGTGGTCGCCCCTGTCGATAAGGTACACCAGGGCTGCTTCATCAGCCTCTGGCAGGCGTCCCTTGATGTCAGTCTCCAGGACTGCGATGTAGCGGTTGTCGCTGCTCCAGGGATTGATTCCGAAGTAATTGGCCAGCAGATGCTCAAATGGCGCATTGGTAATCGAGAATGCCTTGCCGACCTTTGGGAAAGGAACGGGAGCGGCTTTCTTCTTTCCGGCCTTCTGGATAGCCGAAGCAACCGATGAGCCAGATGCTACCGATGAACCAGATGCAGCCGATGCGCTGTTGAACAAACCGCCGGTAGCCAATGCTCCGGTACCCAGGGCTGCCGCCTTGATGAATGATCTTCTATCCATAGATTCAAGTGCTTAGTGCTATTCAATGGTAGCACAATATAAGCATTTTCTTGCGAAAAAGTCATCACTGCTGCATTAAAATCACTAACTTTCGGGGAATTAACTGGAAACATCCCAAACCGCTTCATGAAAATGAAAACAGACCTTATCCTGAAAAGACACTTGATTCCCATCATCCTCTGCTGCGCAGCGGCCCTGTCCTGCAGCAAGGAGGCAAAGCTGTCACAATTCGTCAATCCCTTCATAGGCACTGCCTACACAGGCCACACCTATCCCGACGCCGCATGGCCTTTCGGCGCCGTACAGGCCGGCCCACAGACCGGGAACTATGACTGGCGCTACTGCAGCGGCTACAACTACGAAGACCAGCTCATATGGGGATTCACCCAGGACAAGGTGAGCGGAACCGGAGTCTCCGACTACGGCGACATCCTCGCGATGCCCTTCTCCCGCAAAGAAAGGGAAGACTTCAAGAGCTCCTTCGACAAATCTACCGAAACGGCCCAGCCGGGCTACTACTCGGTCAACCTCACCGGGAACGGAGTAAAAGCGGAGATGACTTGCTCAGAACATGTTACATTCCACAGATACACCTACGACGGCCCAGCCAGGAAACTTCTCCTTGACCTCCAGAGCGGCCTCGTTGGGAGCGAGGAGGCAAGGCACCGCCGCGTCATCGAAGCTGAGATCAGCAGCCCCGACGCCTACACCATCGAGGGACATGAATATGTCTCGAAATGGGTGAAAAGGCATATGTACTTCGTCATCAAGTTCGACTCCCCCGTCATAGGCAAGGAGACCCTCGACATGGGCGCCCAGGAAAAGGCCCCGACATATGTCCTGGACTTCGGCGACGGAAAGCGCCTGTGCATGAAGGTCGCGCTCTCCACGGTGAGCATCGAGGGCGCAAGGGCCAACATGGAAGCCGAGATCCCCGGCTGGAACTTCGAAAAAGTACGCAGCAACGCAGCACAGGCCTGGGAGAAGTACTTCGAAGCCTTCACCATCGAAGGGACCCCCGAACAGAAGGCCTCGTTCTACACATCGCTTTACCACCTCTTCCTGCAGCCGGGCAACATAGCCGACGTGGACGGACAGTACCGCGGAGCCGACGACAAGACAGCGACTGTTGAAGGCGGGAAATACTACTCCACCCTCTCGCAGTGGGACACCTTCCGCGCCGCCAACCCCTTCTACGCCCTCTTCCTCCCTGACAGGATGGCAGGCATAGCCCAGACAATGATGGCCCATGAGCAGGCCATCGGATTCCTGCCCATATGGGCCCTCGCCGGCAAGGAAAACTACTGCATGATCGGCAACCACTCGGTCCCTCCCCTGGTTGACGCCTGCCTCAAGGGACTCCCCGGCATCGACAAAGAGAAAGCCTACCAGGCTGTCAAGCAATCGCTTACCGTCTCCCACAGAGAAAGCGACTGGGAGACCTACAATGCATATGGCTATTACCCCTTCGACATCATCAGGACCGAATCTGTGTCCAAGACGCTCGAATGCAGCTACGACGACTGGTGCGCAGCCCAGCTGGCAAAAGCGCTGGGTCACGACGAAGACTATGACTTCTTCATGAAGCGGTCACAGAGCTGGCGCAACCTCTTCGACCCCGACTACAAGCTCGCCCGCGGGAAGGACAGCAAGGGAAACTGGAGGACTCCGTTCGAGCCATATGCCCTCAGCCACGCCAGCACAAGCGGCGGGGACTACACCGAAGGCAACGCCATGCAGTACTCCTGGCATGTGCTGCAGGATCCCGAGGGCCTGATCGAGGCCATGGGCGGAGCCGCGGCTTTCGTGGAAAGGCTTGACACCCTCTTCGCCGACTCCCAGAGGGACAAGGCCGTCGGGTTCGTAAGCGACGTCACCGGCCTCATAGGGCAATATGCCCACGGCAACGAGCCCAGCCACCACACGATCTACCTCTACACCATCGCCGGCCGCCAGGACAGGACGGCGGAGAAGGTCAGGGAGGTCTTCGACAAGTTCTACCTGGCCAAGCCGGACGGCCTGTGCGGCAACGACGACTGCGGGCAGATGTCAGCCTGGTACATCTTCTCCGCACTGGGCTTCTACCCACTGAACCCTGTCAGCGGACAGTACGTCCTCGGCGCCCCCCAGATTCCATCTGCAACGATCACCCTTCCGAACGGGAAAGTCTTCAGCATGAGGGCGGAAGGTCTTTCAAAAGAGAATCTCTACGTGGAATCGGCGACCTTCAACGGCAAGCCGCTGGACAAGACCATAAGCTACTCCGACCTGTCGGCCGGAGGCGAACTTGTCTTCAAGATGAAGGCCAGGTAAACGGTCATTGCACGGTATTTGCACAAGCACCGTACAGGACAGATAAAATGCCCCGGCGCATGCAACGAAAGCAGCGCCGGATGCATCTTTGTCATGTAAGCAATATGATCATATGAAAACCTCAACTAAAATCATGATCGCCGCGATGGCGGCCATTCT
>CADCQP010000115.1 GCA_902803535.1 uncultured Bacteroidia bacterium
ATAGACGTAGTCAATGCGAAACTTGCCGATCCTTCGATGGGAGGACATTATTCTCCCCGTGAAGTGGTTACTATCAAGGAAACCCTCCGGGATGATGTCCTGACCATAGGCTTCGCACGCCGTTTCGCCACTTACAAGAGGGCGACGCTGATCTTCTCGGACCTGGACATGCTGGACTCCATAGTCAACAATCCTGACATGCCGGTGCAGTTCATATTCGCCGGCAAGGCCCATCCCGCGGACAAGGCAGGACAGGACCTTATCAAGCAGATCGTCGCTATTTCCAAACAGGAGAGGTTCATAGGAAAGATCGTCTTTGTCCCGGGATATGACATCACCCTGGCCAAGAGGATGGTGCAGGGAGTCGACGTGTGGATGAACAATCCCACGAGGCCCCAGGAGGCTTCCGGTACTTCCGGAGAGAAGGCTGCCATGAACGGAGTCATGCATTTCTCCGTCCTCGACGGATGGTGGGTCGAGGGATACAAGCCCGGAGCAGGATGGGCCCTTCCCCTTGAGAAGACCTACAGCGACCAGAACTACCAGAACGAACTGGACGCAGCCAGCGAATACAACATCATAGAGAATGAGATAGCTCCTTTGTATTACAAAGTGGATCCCGAGAAGGGCCTGTCGCCAGAGTGGATAGCCTGCATCAAGAACACCATCGCTATGGTTGCCAGCAACTTCACTACCAACAGGATGCTGACCGACTACATGAACCAGTATTACCTGCCCCAGGCAGAGCGTACGGAGAAGATGGTCGCCGGTGACTGGGATCTCGCCAGGAAGATCGCTTCGTGGAAGAAGCGCGTCCGCAGGGAGTGGCAGAACATAAGTGTCGTCTCGCATACGCTTCCGGATGCCTCCTATAGCCTTTCTCCCGATAAAGGCCTTCATTCTGAGGTGGTTCTCAATCTCGGAGACCTCACTCCGGAGGATATCGGCGTCGAGATGATCTTCGCCGGAACCGGCAAGGACGGCAAGATGAAGATACGCGAAGTGTCTCAGTTCCAGCTCGTCGAGTTCAACGACGGAGTTGCGAAATACACTACCAGCGTAGTCCCCGAGCGCACCGGAATGTACCAGGTAGCCACCAGGGTGTATCCCAGGAACGAGAACCTGCCCCACCGCCAGGACTTCCTGCTGGTGAAGTGGCTGTAGCCCCCAAGGCATATGATCATCGCCACCGGATTCTTCGACGGGGTCCATCTGGGACACCGGCAGGTCATAGGGCAGCTTGTTGATGCTGCCCGTGCCCGGGGAGACCGGAGCATGGTCGTGACCTTCTGGCCCCATCCGCGCAATGTACTCCAGAAAGACGCCATGAATCTCCGCCTTCTTTCATCGCTTGATGAAAAGAAGAAGATGCTTGGCGCCCTTGGAGTAGATGTGGTCCAGGTGGTGGACTTTACCAGGGAATTCTCAAGGCTGACCACCGAGGAGTACCTGAGGGACTATGTGATCGGAAGGTTCGGCGGGAAGGCCATCTTGCTGGGATATGACAACAAGATGGGCAGCAACGCCGGCTCTACGGAGGATATCGCGGCCCTTGCGTCTTCCATGGGGCTGGATGTCATACGATGCGGGGAAGTCCGTTCGGGGACCCTGGACGGGGAACTTGCCATCAGTTCCACCAGGATCAGGGACAGTCTGATGCTGGGAAAGGTAGAGGATGCGTCCAAGATGCTGGGATACGATTATTCCCTCCTCGGGGTGGTAGTCGCAGGAAACCGCCTTGGCCGGACCATAGGGTTCCCGACAGCCAACATACAGCTCTATGAACCACTTAAGCTGATCCCCCACAGGGGAGTCTATCTGGTCAGGGTGGAGACGCTCGGGCGCATGCTTTACGGGATGTGCAACATAGGCATCCGTCCGACCGTCGGGCCAGGAAGCGCCCTGACCATAGAGACTAACATATTCGACTTCGACGAGGACATATATGGTCTCGACCTCCGCCTCTCATTCCTCCGCAGGATACGCTCTGAAGTGAGGTTCGCTTCGCTGGAGCTTCTGAAAGAGCAGCTTTCCATGGACAGGGCCAGGTGTGAGGAAATGTTGCACAGTTTGAAATAAATTTCTTATATTTGCCTATACATTAACAATTACAGGGTTCTGCCGCGAGAATGGCAGGACTCGTTTTTATTTGACACTAACAACACGCTGAAATGCCAGAAGTACATTACATGACCCAGGCGGGTCTGGACAAATTGAAGAAGGATCTCTCGGATGCGCTTGCCCAGCGGCCGGTCATAGCTGCCGCCATTGCTGAGGCCAGGGAAAAAGGTGACCTTTCCGAGAACGCGGAGTATGATGCCGCCAGGGATGCCCAGGGGCTCCTCGAAGTCAAGATTGCCAATCTCAAGAACAAGATAGCCAACGCAAAGGTTATAGACGAATCCAAACTCAATACTGACCGTATCGGCCTCATGAGCAAGGTCAAGGTCATGAATCTCTCAGCCAAGAGGGAGATGACCTTCACCATCGTAGGAGAGACGGAGGCTGATTTCTCACAGGGAAAACTCGCCGCTACCACTCCTATCGGCAAGGCCCTCATAGGTCACAGCGTAGGTGATGTGGTTGATGCCAGGGTTCCCAGCGGTGTCATCCAGTTCAAGGTGCTTGACATATCTCTCTAAATCATATGGCAACTATTTTCACCAAGATCTCCAACGGAGACATCCCTTCATGGAAGGTCGCCGAGAGCGAGGATTATTATGCATTCCTCGATATCAGCCCGCTGACGAAGGGACACACACTCGTAATTCCCCGCAAGGTTGAGGACGATTACATCTTCCATCTTGACGAGCAGACATATGCCGGGCTGTGGGCTTTCGCCCGCAAGGTGGCTCAGGCCATAGGGAACGCCATTCCCTGCAAAAGGGTCGGAGTCGCTGTCCTTGGAATGGAAGTTCCTCATACTCACATACATCTTGTTCCGCTTCAGAACGAGGGGGACCTCGATTTCCGCAAAGAGCACCTTACCCTCACTCCGGAGGAGTTCAAGGAAACAGCAGAGTTAATCAACGCAGAATTCCGCAAGCTATGAAAAGATTCCTGATCAATCCGGCCCTGGTCATCCTGGCCCTGGCCTCCGTTTCATGTACCAGTACCGTCATCAAGGGCAATGTGGATGGGATGCAGGACTCCGACCTGGTTGTAAAGCGTCTGGATGTCAATGTGGTGAATGTGCTGGACACCGTCAAGACAGATGCTTCCGGTGCCTTCTCCTACAAGGCGGAGGTCGAGGAGGGACAGCCTGAATTCCTGTATCTCTGCAAAGGCGACAAGACCCTCGTGTCCCTTATCGTCAACAGGGGAGACAACATTACCGTCAAGGCTGATACTCTCGGAAGTTATTCCGTGGAAGGCTCCCCGGAGAGCGAGAAACTCCGCATCCTGAACAAGGACTTTTCAGAATTCATCAGCAAGTTCCGTTCAACTGCCAATGAATTCGCGGCCGCAGAGCCTGGGACTTACAGGTACAGCGAACTGAGCAAGACGCTGTCAAAACAGTATGTGGATTATTATCGCAGCCGCCTTAAGTACCTTGCGGACAATCCCAAGTCAATGACCCTGGTCCCCTTGCTGTACCAGGAGATCAACAGTGCTTTCCCGGTTTTCAGCCAGCAGACCGACGCCCTCCGCTTCAGGGCTGCCAGTGACTCGCTCAAGACCGTATATCCCAATTCCAGGTATGTACATGCCCTTGCAGAGGAAGCTGCCCGCAGGGAGAGGATAATGGACCTCAATGCCCGCATCAAGAATGCTCCGTCCATGGACTTCCCGGAGATAGAGATGCCCGATGTGACCGGAAAGAAAGTCAAGCTCAGCGAGGTTGAATCCAAGGTGGTGCTCCTGGAATTCTGGGATGCCAGCGTCGCCTCACATAAGATGCTTAACCTGGATGTCCTGAAACCCGTGTACGAGGAATTCCATGGCAAGGGACTGGAGATATTCCAGGTCGCCCTCACCCAGGACAAGGCTGTCTGGGCCACGACGGTCCGCAGTCAGGGACTGCCCTGGATATGCGTCAATGACGGACTGGGATATGCCAGTGTCTCGGCATCCACGATGTACAATGTGACCGTGCTCCCGATGGCCTTCCTTATAGTGGACGGGAAACTCGTCCCTGCCAAGGTCTCAGACAAGGCATCCCTCCGCAAAACTCTGGCGAAGTACTTGAAATAAAGGTTACCTGACCCAGGTAACGCAGACAGGTTTGGACAGGGAGATATCTCTCTGTCCATTTTTCCATGATTTCAGCAGCCCGGTGGCACTGTCGCGACGGAACACCTGTATCACGTCTGAATCCCTGCATGCCACAAGGACCCATTTCCCGTCAGGACTGATGTTGAAGTTCCTCGGGTGTATCCCGGTGGGCTGGTATCCGGCTTTTTCCACCGTCCCGTCTTCCTTGACCCTGAAGATCGCCACTCCGTCTTCCTTGAGCCTGTGGGAGGTATAGAGGAATTTCTCATCCGGACTGAGGTGGATGTCGGCGCCCCCGTGTCCTTCCCCGTCATAGGCCAGGATGGACTGGATGGGAGTGAAGGTCTTGTCCTGGTTGTACTTGAGGACTACCAGCATGTCTCCCAGCTCGTCAATGAGGTAGGCTTTGTCCCCGGCTTTGTTGAAGATGATGTGGCGGGGTCCCCAACCCTTTTCTCCTGAGTAGGCTACTGTGCAGTCCTTCAAATAGTTGGAGTCGGAACTGCGGTCCACCGTGAAGCGGAAGACCATGTCGTTCCCCAGGTCGGTGAAGAACACATATGAACTGTCGGGGGAGAAGATGGCGCAGTGTATGTGCGGAGTGTGGTTTATGCGCACGAACTGGCATATGTCCCCGATGCTCCCGTCTTCCTTGATCGGATAGACGGCGATGTCTCCGCCGGAATAGTTCGCGGTTATTATGTGGCCTTTGTCCACGAGGATGTTGCAGGGCGATGTGCCTGCCTTGTCGTCAGGCCTCCCGGCCTCCGGCGCGGATTCCAGGTCGTAGCCGCACACCTCGACATTCGCACCCGGACCCGGGATGCCAGGCTTTGTGTTGAGCAGGGAAAGCCTTCTGTCTTTGTCCATTACATATGAAGTTGCGCCGTGCCTGCCTCCAGAGGATTGTTTGACGGAATAGGCATGTGTGCCGTCCGTTCCCGGTACGATGAATGACGGATCCGGAATCTCGACGCTGGAAATCTCCCTCGATTTTCCGTTGCGCTGGTTGAAGACATATGAGTAGGCGCCTTTGCTGGTGCCCCCCTCGGTGTAGGTTCCAAGCAGCATGACAACTTCGTCATTACCGCATGAAACCAAGCCGCAAAGTGCGATGGCCGCAGCCGTGTAAAGGATTCTTTTCATAAACGGGGTGCTTTTTAGCGATTTCAAAAATAAGCAAATTTTCCCGATATTTGGCCGGACAAGAAATGATGCATATGAAAGTCTTCCTTCTTACTTCAAGCCTTCATGACGAAAGGATGGTGGACCATGGTTCGCGGGTCTTCCTGGACAGCCTCGGTATGGAATATGAACTGGGGAAACCTGATTTTTCGGATTACGGTACAGGCCGGCCTGACCTGATCTACGTCCGCACCGGAGGGACGGAGGGACTGTTCAGGCAATTCTTCCCCTCTTTGGGAAATGGCCCTTTCTACCTCTTGACGAGCGGGGAGAGCAATTCCCTGGCCGCCTCGATGGAAATCCTTTCTTGGCTTAACTCTCAGGGAATCAGGGGAGAAATCATCCACGGCCCGACTTCATATGTGAGGGAAAGGATAGCGCTTCTGGAGAAGGTGGAGACGGTACGGGCCAGACTTTCCGGCCGGCGCTACGGGGTTATCGGAAAACCATCGGACTGGCTCATCTCCAGCCAGGCCGATTACGATGCCGTGCAGGAGAGAATGGGGATCAGCCTGGTGGATATCCCGATGGAGAGGCTGGTTGGGAAGCTGCATTCCGTGAAAGGGACCTCAGACGTGGAAGAGGGGGCCATGAGGATATATGACGCCCTGAAGGAAATAGTGGCCGAAGAGAGACTGAATGGCTTCACCCTCAGGTGTTTCGACCTGCTTGACAAAGTCCGCAATACAGGTTGCCTGGCATTGGCCAAACTCAATTCGGAAGGGATTGTCGCAGGATGTGAAGGAGATGTGCCGGCCATGCTGTCCATGGCCCTGTCGGATGCCGTGACAGGAGTCTCGGGCTTCCAGGCCAATCCCGCTTCCATCGACCTGGACACCGGGAAGATCATCTTCGCGCACTGTACTATCCCCCTGAACATGGTCAGGAGTTACAGCTTCTCTACCCACTTCGAATCCGGGCTCGGGATAGGGATCCACGGAGAAATGGAAGAGGGGACGGTGACTATACTGAAGATGTCGGGCGCAGTGGACAGGATGTTCGTCCAGGAGGCGCTCCTGGAGGGTAACCAGTACGAGAAGAACCTTTGCCGCACCCAGTTGGTGCTCTGTATCCCGGAGCCGTTGCGCAGGGCCGTACTCGGGGATTATTTCCTGAGGAATCCTATCGGGAACCATCACATCATCGTCCCGGGAGCCTGGGCGGAAGTGTTCGAAGCCTATTTCCGGAGTGTCTCCCAGAAGTAGGAGATGCCTCCGCATATGACCTGGGTCAGGATCTGCGATTCATGTGAAAGGGTCGCGAAGATTATCCCTATGTTCCAGGGAATCCCGTAAACTGACTGGAGCGCCGTGGCCACGATGTAGTGGAAGGCTCCGAATCCGCCGGGAACAGGTATCAGGGAGCTGAAGGCTCCGGCAGTCATCAGGAAAAGGGCGTCAACCCCGTCCAGGTCCTGCATCTTGGCAATGAAGGCCCCGGCACCCTCGCCGAGCGAAGCCGGGTCGATTCCCCTGGCCGCCCACACGATGAACAGGCACATCATCCAATAGCACAGCCATATGCCGATGGTGTAAACGATGAACATCCATCCGTGCTTCATCTTGAGGCAGGAAGAGAGTCCCTGGCCCATGCCTTTGAGGAAGTTCCATGCTTTTCCCCATAGTCTTCCCCTGTTCCGCAGGGCGATGACGGCGGCCAGGAAAGCTATGACTGCCGCCACCAGGACCAGCATTATCGTGGAGAACCGGATTCCCTGGCCGGCCTTGCCCAGAAGCTGTTCCGAGAAGAAGGAACCGAAGCGGCCCCATAGCACGTAGATGATAAGGGCCATCAGGAGCAGCACCATTGCGAGGTCCCAGAGACGCTCTGCCACCATGGTGCCCAGGGCTTTGTCATATGATGCCAGTTTCTTTCCGGAGGAATCCCTGGATGAGTTCTTGGTGATGTAGGCGCAGCGGACAAGTTCCCCGGCCCTTGGCAGGACCATGTTGGCCAGGTAGCTGATATTGACGGCATTCAGGCATGAGAGCGTTGAAGTCCCGGGATCTATCGGGAGCAGGAGCATCCTCCATCTGCGGGCGCGCAGCCAGAAGGAGAACACGCCGGCCGCCATGGCCAGGAGGACGTAACCCCAGTCACATGTCTTCATGGCTCCCATGAATTGCTCCCACTGCACTTCCCTGAAAGAGAAGTACAGGAGCACAAGTGCGAAAGCCCCGGAGATCAGGTATTTCAATATCTTCTTCTGGTCCTCTTTCATGATTCGTACCATTAGAATCGTATGCAAATTTAAGAGAATTAGCCAAATAACCGATATTTTTGATAAATTTGCAATTCAAAGCGTCTTGAGATATGCAGAACTATAAATCCATCCTCGGCATAGGAAATGCCCTTACCGACATCCTCGCGGTGCTTCCCGATTCAGAAATGTTGCGCAGCTATCATCTTCCACTTGGAAGCATGCAGCATGTGGATCTCGCCACAGGCGATGAAATCTGGTCGGCGCTCAAGAAGATAGGTGTGAAGTACGTACCCGGCGGCTCTGCGGCCAATACTATCACCTGCACCTCCATCTTCGGAATGCCGTCCTGCTACATAGGCAAGATCGGGAATGACGAACTCGGGGAACTCTACAAGAGTACTATGGAGCAGTTCGGCGTGAAGACCAACATGCTGTACGGCAGCAAGGGGTCCGGACGCTGCATGGTGTTCATCACCGGAGCCAACGCAGAGCGCACGTTCGCCGACTACATGGGTGCGGCCCTTGAACTTGTACCGGAGGACCTGAAGCCGGAGTATTTCCAGGGTTACGATTATTTCCACATTGAGGGTTACCTGGTCCAGAACCAGGACCTGATCTCCACCGCTGTCAGGATGGCACGCGAAGCGGGATGCATCATCTCCCTTGACATGGCTTCGTACAATGTGGTCGAGTCGAACGACGCTTTCCTCCACAACCTGGTGGAGAAATACGTTGACATAGTCTTTGCGAATGAGTCTGAGGCACGTGCGTTCACCAAGCAGGAGCCCAAGCAGGCAATAGCAGAGCTTGCCAAGCTCTGCGGGATCGCCGTCGTAAAGATCGGAAAGGACGGTTCCATGGTCCAGAGGGGGGACGAGTATTATTTCATCCCCGCATGGCCGGCCGCTACCATAGATGCGACGGGGGCCGGAGACACATATGCCGCCGGTTTCCTCTACGCCCACTCCCTCGGCATGCCCCTGAAGGTCTGTGGGGAGATAGGCTCCATCATCGCAGCCAAGGTCGTGGAAGTCATAGGCACGAAGATTGATGTGCCACGCTGGAGAGCCGCAAAGACCGAGATAAGGGAACTGATCAAGGCCAATGGCGGAAACGTCATGGAGAGATAACATATGTTAGAAGGGATAAAAGAATTTTTCAGGAAGAAGACCCTGCGGAAGCACAGGAGCACTGTCCCGACGATGATCATGCCGTTGGGGCAGATCCGCTCTGCGGTTGCTTTCATCGACGTCGAGGACACATCCTTCGATGCGTGCAAGCAGGCTATAATGACATTCTATCGGGAAAACAACATAAAAGGCGAGATTTTCTTCTTCGATTTCCGTAAGCTGGGAGAAGGGGAGAGACTCATAACGAGTATCACCACCACGGTCCTCAAGTCCGACCTGAACTGGTTCGGCAAGCCCAAGAAGGAGAAGATGGACTTGATGATACAGAGCCGTCCCGACGCTTTCATCTCCCTGATGAAATCCGATCAGTATCCCCTGGAGTACATGGCTGCATGTTCCGAAGCCCGGTTCAAGATCGGCCGCAGGCAGCTTCCTGGAAATGTTTTCGACCTGGTCATCTCCGATCCGGCAGGGAAGAACCTCTCCGAGGCGGAGGCTTTCCTGGCCATGAAGGCCTTCCTGAACAAGATCAAATAAGGGATGAGTGATTTACTGAAGAAGGACGCGGTAAACGTCCTCAAGGGCTTCAGCATGGGCACTGGAGTCTTCCCCGGTGTTTCTGCCGGGACGATAGCCCTTATCACCGGCATATTCCAGCCATTGCTGGATTCCCTTGACGCCCTGCTCACTCCGTCCAACTGGAAGATGCTCCTGAAGGGGCACGTCAAGGAATTCTTGAAGGCGGTGAACCTGCGTTTCCTGGTCACTGTAGGCATCGGTACCCTGGCCGGATTCGTCCTCCTGGCGAGGCTTGTGGAATTCGTGCTGGCACGTTTCCCGGTCCAGACCTGGGCATTCTTTTTCGGGCTGATCCTGGTTTCGACCATATGGCTTCTTTCCGACATCAAGAAATGGCGGATCCTGGATGTGTTCTACCTTCTGTGCGGCATCGCGCTCGGCATATGGCTGTGCCTGGTTTCCCCGACCCAGACTCCGGATTCAATGTGGTTCGTCGCGCTCAGCGGCGCGCTCGGGGTGGTTTCCATGATCCTTCCCGGCATTTCCGGCAGTTTCATACTCATCATGCTGGGCAAGTATGATTATATGCTCGGAGCCATCAACAATCTCGAGTGGGGGCCGCTTGCCATCTTCATCCTCGGCTGCGGAGCCGGGCTGGTGCTGTTCTCAAAGGGACTCCACTGGCTGCTTGCCCACCATGAGCGTCCGACAATGCTGGTCCTTCTGGGCCTGGTTCTCGGATTCCTGGTCAAGATCTGGCCGTGGAATGACATGGAGGCCGTCGCCCATGCCGATGGGCTGGCCGCTTCTGCCGCGGGACAGCCCCTCCATATCCCCGGGGCGGTCATATGGTTCATAATCGGTTCCCTGCTGGTCTGCGTGCTGTATCTGACGGCCCGCAAGTCATCCTCCCGTTAAACCCTGGCCTGATTCCGGGGTCAAAGGGAGTAAAGTTCCTTAATTGCAGTTAATATGAAAAAGGTATTGTTTACACTGGTTGCGCTGCTTATGATCTGCAGTGCTCCGATTTTTGCCCAAGGTGGCAGGCAGAGGGGACAGGCCCCCCAATCGGCGGAGGAAATGGTAGAATCCCAGTGGCAGAGAATAGCCTCCTCGGCCAAGCTTTCCAGCGATCAGACCAAGAAACTCGCAGACACGTACAAAGCATATCGTAACGAGCTGCGTGAACTCATGCCCCAGCGCAGGGACGAAGGGCAGGGACAGAAAGCCGAGCTCTCCGACAATGAGGTCAAGGCCAATACCCTGAAGTCGTTCTCCGATGAGCGCAAGAGGATCGACATCCAGGAAAAGTATTTCAACGAGTTCTGCAAAACACTGACACCCCGTCAGGCCAACATGATTATCAACCAGCGGGGCGGGATGCAAGGTAATGTAGGAGCACCTGCACGGCAGGTGCCCAGGTCTGATAACAATTTCGCCCCGAGGGGCAATTACCGCAGGTAGATTCCGGCAGGATCAGATACTGTTCAGGACGGCTGCGTCTGTGAGGAATTCCTCCGGGCGCAGCTGTTTTGGCGTAAAGCGGATCTTAAGGATGGCTCCCTTGAACCAGCATACCTTGTTGAGGCGTACTCCGAGGGACGTCATCCCGGTGTTGACTCCCGGTTCATATGGGAAGGGGTCTGAGCATTCAAGCACTCCGTCAACGTAGCTCTTCGTGCCATCCTTGCCAAGGACATATGTGATATTGTACCATTTGTCTGCGGGATGGGTCTTTTCGGTGTCCAGGAGGGTCTTTTTCCTTTCGTCGTCAAGATAGAAGAAAGAGTCGAGGTACCACCTGTCGTCCGGATTCATCCTCAGTTCCATCATGACCCTTGGCCCTGCGGACTCTCCGATGTGGAAGTATCTCTGCTCGAATTCTGAGCTGCCATATGGCTTGAAAATCATCTCGATGGTGCACTCTTCGAGTCCTGCGACCGGGACGGAGTCCAGCCATATGCCGTCTCCTTTACCGTCGAATTCGAGTGCTGGTCCGAGGGTGGTGGGTATGATGCGGGGCGAGCCGGAAACTTCCAGTGTCGTCGGGTGGCAGTCGGCTGTCCATGTGACTGCTTCGGGGTTGGATGTGTTTTTCATAAAAGAATACAGTGGTAGTTCATGCAAATATAATAAATCCGCTATTCAGTGAAAAGTGTTACATTTGCTTTGGAAGTAAAATGCATATGTCTATGAGGAGATTTTTCGCATATCTGCTAGTTTTCATTCTTTCAGCGGCTGGCCTGTACGCGAAGGACGCCGCCCGGCTGCCTCTCGAGGTCAACGGAGGGATGTGGAAAGCCGGACATGTCCAGGGAATCGCAGTGGACAATGTCAGGCGCGAAATGTACTTTTCTTTCACCACGATGCTGGTCAAGACGGATTTCGAAGGAAATGTCCTGGGTACCCTTACCGGCTTCCTGGGCCACCTCGGCTGCCTGACTTTCAACCAGGCCGACGGGAAGGTTTACGGGTCGCTGGAGTACAAGGATGACGCCATTGGCCGGGGAATCCTCAAGAACGCCAATTCCGACAAGACTTTCGAGACTGCCTTTTTCATCGCCATCATTGACGGGGCTAAGATCGACCGCGAAGGTATAGACGCATCTGCCGGAGGTGTCCTGAAGACTGTGCTTGTCCAGGATGCAGTCAGGGATTACGAAGCAGTCTCCGGCGGACTTAAGCACAGATATGCCTGCTCCGGGATAGACGGGGTGAGCATAGGCCCGGCATTCGGGAAGAAAGGCGGGAAGAGCTTCCTTACGGTGGCATATGGCATATATGGGGATACGACGCGGGTGGACAATGATTATCAGGTGCTTCTGCAATATGATCCAGCCGTCCTGAATTCCCTCTCTTCCGATTTCTCCCAGGACAGCTTCGTTTTCAGAGGCCCGCAGTCTCCTTCCAGGAAATGCTTCGTTTTCACAGGGAACACCAACTGGGGCGTCCAGAACCTGTGCTATGATCCGGCTTCGGGTAACTGGCTGATGTTTGTGTACAAAGGTTTCAAGAGCGCTTATCCTAACGGAGACCTCTATATGGTTGATGGCCGCACCAAGCCTCTCAAGGGGCAGCTTGCAGGCAGCCCGGATGGGGAAAGCGGCCTTATCCTGCCTCTCAGCCCGAAAGGCCTGAAGGACGGGAGGAACGGAATCACTTATTGGAACCAGGGGCTCGGAGCATATGGCTCGTCTTCTCTTGGAAACGGCTTCTTCTATCTGGCAGTTCCCTCGAGGGAGAACGGGATGCAGGGCGCAACCGCCCGTCTTTTCAGGTGGACCGGTAACACGCCTTCTCCTCTGGAGCAGGTGAATGGTTACCCCTCTGATGCTGCAGACCTGAAGATCCTTTCCTCCCGGCTGGTCATGAATCATGTTTCTGCGGTGGAACCTAATGATGAAGCTGCATCGGAAGCGTTGAGGGCTCAGCTTCCGGACGGAAGTTGGCCCGATGTGGATTATGTCAATGTGATTTTTGGATTCAATGCCCAGAGGCATCTTGACAGGCTCAATAATCTGTCCCTGTGCTATTGCTGTAAGGATAGCCGTTATTACAAGAATCAGAAAGTCCTCCGGGCGGTAGCTGATGGCCTGGAGTTTTTCCGTAAAGCCGATCCCCGTTCCGGTAACTGGTGGTACAATGATATCGGGGCTCCTGAGGATTATATGGTTCCGCTTATCCTGATAAAGGACGCGTTGCCTCACGATGAAGTGATGAGGCTTTCGTCCTATCTTCAGGACAAGACTGATAATCAATCCCATCGGGGTAAAAACAGGACATGGGTGTCGTCTATCCTTATACACAAGGGGTGTATAGAAGATAATGCTGCCATGGTCCGCAAGGGTCTGAAATCTATAGCCTCCACCATCAAGATTGAGACACAGCCTACTGAGGGGATCAAATCGGATTTCAGCATCCATCAGCATCGTCCGCAGCTGTATTCCGGGGGTTATGGCAAGGGGCTGCTTAATGACTATGCGGATTATTTCCTCTTGGTAGAAGGAACCGGTTTTGAGACAGCGTTTTCCGGGGAGCAGAGGAAACTGGTGGACGACCTGGCCCTTAAAGGTACCATGTTGTTCAGTCATCGGGATGCCATGGATTTCGGGACATATGGCCGTGAGGTGAGTCGTCCGAACAATATACGCGGTATCCCGGAGAAGACTTTGTTGAAATTAAAGGAGATTTGCCCCGACCATGCTGATGTATATCAAGCCTGGATTGACCATTTACATGGTGCATCATTTCCTGCGCCTGGAAACAAGTTTTTCTGGAAATCCAACATTATGACCCAGCACGGTCCAGATTATTATCTCTCGGCGAAGATACCTTCCGTAAGGAACAATGGGACAGAGATGCTTAACGGCGAGAATATCATGGGATATTATCTTCCTCTGGGGGCGACCAATATCATGACTACCGGAGAGGAGTACAAGAACATATTCCCGGTTTGGGACTGGACCAGGGTCCCGGGGACAACTGCAGTGTCGACTGCCGCATCTGCTGAACTCAGGTGGTACTTTTTCGGTTCTAATGTGTTTGGCGGGGGAGTAAGCAACGGACGTGATGGAGTGGCGGCATATGTAAATGCCTATCAAGGCGTTGAGGCCAGGAAGGCATATTTCTTCATTGATGGCTCGATGATATGTTTGGGTGGAGGTATAACCGCAGCTAAAACCTCTGAGATCCGTACATCTGTGAACCAATGCCTTTCAGAAGGAGATTGTACATATGGGGGAGAAGACGGGGTAAAAGTCCTGGACGGCCGTATCAGGAACGGCAAGGTGGAATGGGCCTATCATGAGGGTGTCGGTTACTGTTTCCCCATGGGAGGAAAGGTGAACATATGGAATGAGGAGCAGAAAGGGAGTTGGAGGAATGTAAGGGAAGGTGGCGACACTACTACTGTTAAGCGGAAAGTATTCAGCATATGGATTTCTCACGGAGATGAGCCTTCGGGTGATACTTATTGCTATGAAGTGATTCCGGGAAAGGATGTGGATTATTTCAGGGAAGGACGTTTCCGCGGCCGTTTCCGCGTGGTTGAGAATTCGGATGCGGCGCAGGCGGTCGAGTCCGATGGCAGGATTGCGGTTGTGTTCTATAAAGAGGGAGAGGTTAAATTTTCGGAGGGGTGTTCCCTGGCTGCCGATGGGGAAGCCATAGTTTTGGTTGAGAGGACCGATGCCGGGATCGAAGTATCTGTCGCAGACCCTGTTTACTCTCGTAAAGAAATCAACCTCAAGCTTTCAGGGGCATTTTTCGGAAAGGCCGGCGATGGCAAGGTGATGAAATTCGAGATGCCACGTGGTGACATGGCAGGAAGCACTGTTGTCCGGTTTGTCGGGCTGTAGGGTAACCGGAACTGAATAGTCTGTTCCCTTTGGTGGCGGAAGAAGAAAAATTGCTATATTTGCAGTCCCATA
>CADCQP010000116.1 GCA_902803535.1 uncultured Bacteroidia bacterium
CTCGAGCTCAGCGATCCTGTTCTTGAGAGCTGCATTCTCTTTCTCGAGGGCTGCAACCTTGTCCTTGAGGGCATTGTACTGCTCGGTAGTGAAGGGCACGGGAACAACTACAGGAGTAACAGAGGAATGACGGTCGAAGTTGGACTTGCCGAGATTGAAGATAAGACCGGCGGTAACGGTCGGGAAGGTGATGTACCTGTCCTCAGCCTCTTTGTAGAAAGCAGCTTCACGTGACTGGACAGCGCTGAGGTCGATGAAGAGGTCGACGTGCTTGCCAAGACGGAAGTCGTTCAAGATACCGAGACCGGCAGCGAACTCCCAGCCATGCATTCCGGGAACGTCCTTAGCCCTGGTGTAGAGGTCACCGAAGGTAGCGTAAGGAATGATGTCCCAGAAACGGGTCTCCTTGTAGCCACTGAGAGCGTTGGAGAGATTCCACAAGAGGTCAGCGTGAATCAGATGGAAGTTGTCGAACTGGCCATTGTAGAATGCAGCGTCATTCTTAGCCTCGTTGCTCCAGCCTTTCCAACCGATACGGGCACCGACGGAAGGAGTGAACCACTTTCCGAAATTGACATCCGTAGCAAGACCGAACTTACCGAAGTCCTTGTTGTTGTAAACAGAGTTCACACCAGCACCAAGGCCGATAAACCAGTTTGCACTGCCGGGATTGGTCTCATACGCACCGCGTACAACCTTACCGTTCTGGTCACGATTGCCATTTTCCTGAGCGTTAACGCTGAAGGAAAAACCAAGAAGTGCCACCATAGCGGCTACTCCGAAGATTGTTTTGATTGCTTTCATGATACTTTAACAGAAATTATAACTATTTTCACAATTACTTTCTAGAGGACAAATATAATCATTTATTTTTATTCACACAATTTTTGTGAAAAAAAAACCATATTTGGCTATCTTCGCTACATGAAATTCAGGCTAAACGCACCATATGAGCCAGCCGGCGACCAACCCGCTGCAATAGACGGCCTTTGCAGGGCCCTCCGTGAGGGAGATCCGGCCGTGACCTTGCTGGGGGTAACAGGCTCAGGAAAGACCTTTACAATGGCCAATGTCATACAGCAGCTTCAACGCCCGGCGCTGATACTGAGTCACAACAAGACCCTTGCGGCCCAGCTGTACGGCGAATTCAAGTCTTTCTTCCCTTCCAACGCCGTAGAATACTTCGTCTCCTATTATGACTATTACCAGCCTGAGGCCTACCTCCCGACCACAGACACTTATATAGAAAAGGACCTCAGCATAAATGACCAGATCGACAAGCTGAGGCTCAGCGCAGCATCCGCACTGATGTCCGGAAGAAGGGATGTGATAGTCGTTTCCAGCGTCTCATGCCTCTATGGCATAGGCAACCCTGAGGACTTCTACAGCCAGACGGTGACCGTTCACAAAGGCGAGACCAAATCCCTCACGAGATTCCTCTACCAACTGGTTGACGGGCTCTACAGCCGCACCGAGACTGATTTCAAGCGCGGGACGTTCAGGGTCAGGGGCGACACGGTGGATGTCTGGATTTCAGGAGCCGACAACGCCGTCAGGATAGAATTCTTCGGCGACGAGATAGACAGCATATCCATAATTGACGCCCTCACCGGCGCCGTAGCTGAAACGGTCGATGAGATTTCCATATACCCGGCCAACAACTTCGTGACGACCAAGGAGAGGTCGATAGCCGCCGTCTCGCAGATCCAGGACGACATGGCCAAGCAGATCGCCTTCTTTGAGGGAATCGGGAAGCCTCTGGAAGCCAAACGACTGAAACAGAGAGTCGAATACGACCTGGAAATGATAAAGGAAATGGGCTACTGTCCCGGCATAGAGAACTATTCCCGCTACTTTGACGGGAGGAAAGCCGGCCAGAGGCCATTCTGCCTGATAGACTATTTCCCAAAGGATTTCATAACCTTCATAGACGAGAGCCATGTGACCCTCCCGCAGATACATGCCATGTACGGCGGTGACCATTCACGCAAGTCCGTCCTGGTTGAATACGGTTTCCGGCTTCCCGCCGCCGCCGACAACCGCCCGCTCACATTCGATGAATTCGAAGCCATCACGGGACAAACCGTCTATGTCAGCGCAACCCCTTCAGACTATGAACTCCAGAAGTCGGAAGGACTTGTAGTAGAGCAGATCGTCAGGCCGACCGGGCTTCTTGACCCTCCGGTTGAAGTCAGGCCTGTGAAGAACCAGGTAGATGATCTGATGGAAGAGGTGCGCCAGAGGGCGGCAGCCGATGAGAGGGTCCTGGTGACAACACTCACCAAGAAGATGGCCGAGGAACTCGACCTGTACATGCAGAGGATGGGAGTGCGGAGCCGCTATATCCATTCCGACATCGACACCACGGAAAGGGTGGAGATAATCGAGGATTTCAAGAACGGGCTCTTTGACGTGCTCATAGGCGTGAACCTTCTCCGCGAAGGCCTTGACATACCAACAGTCTCTCTTGTCGCTATCCTGGATGCCGACAAGGAAGGCTTCCTGCGCTCAGGCAGGGCCCTCACCCAGACGGCCGGGCGGGCTGCCCGCAACATCCACGGCCTGGTCATAATGTACGCCGACTCCGTGACCGATTCGATGGAGGAAACCATAAGGGAAACAAACCGCCGACGCCAGAAGCAGATGGAATACAACACCCTTCACGGCATTACCCCGAAGCAGGTGGAAGTCAAGCACAACATCCTCGCGGCAGAACTGGGTGCCATGGATGCCCAGGGCGGCAGGGGCCTGGTCAGCGCAAAGAACTCTGTCGCCGAGCCGAACTACATCCCGTCCCCATCGGAACTCGGGACAGGCCGCATCACGGTCGGACTCGGTCAGGATTCCGGAAGGGACACAGACTCGGCATATGTGGAAGGCTACGTCAAGGCCGACCTCGCAGCAGTCCTCCAGGACCCTGTAATACGGGCCATGTCCAGGGACCAGATAAAGAAAATGATATCAGAGGACGAAAGGCGCATGCGCTCCTCGGCTTCCAAACTGGATTTCACCCAGGCAGCACGCTACCGGGATGAAATGTGGGCTCTCAAAGAGTATCTTAAAGTCTGGAAAGAATAGCCGCAGCAAGGCTATTCATATTCTTTCTTGAGCTGTTCGTACCACTTCTGCATCACTGCAAAAGCCTTTTTCTTCTGCCCGTTCTCAGAGATGAGTCCCTTGCGGTTGTAATCATCCTGGATACCGGTGAGGAAACGCTTGGGGCTCCGGAAGTCCTTGAGGATCCAGGGCGTGGTTCCGGCCAGGCCTTCCATCTTGGAGAACATCACGACCTGCTTTTGGAAGAGGTACTCCTGGTTCTCCTCGGTAAAACGCTGTTTCACGTCCCCATGGCGTCCTGCAAGGGCTCCGCCGCCGAACTCGGAAATGAAAACCGGCTTCTTGATGTCGAACACCCACTTGACCCTGTCGCACTTGTCGGCATCGCCATCGTACCAACCGACATACTCATTGAAGCTCATCAGGTCAACCTTTTCGGCCAGGGGGTCATTGCAGGTAACCGTATTCCTGTCAATATAAGTCTTTTCCATCGCAGAGCTGACCAGCCTTGTCGGGTCCATCTCATGGGCCTTGTCGATGAGTTTGGAGAGGAACTTCAGACGGGCGTCCCCAAGCGGGGTCTCATTCGACACGCTCCATATGATGATGTTGGCACGGTTGCGGTCACGGGTAATGTTCTCAACGAGCTGGTTCTCGGCATTGGCATATGTTTCGGGGTTGGTCCAGTCGATGTGCCAGTAAACCGGAATCTCGGACCAGACCATGATTCCCATCTCCTCGGCGGTGCGGATCATGGTCTCATTATGGGGATAGTGAGCCAGGCGGACGAAATTGCCGTTAAGTTCCTTCACCCATCCGAGAAGGGTACGTGCATCTTCCTTGCTGAAAGAACGTCCCCCTGCATCGTAGGGTTTCTCCTCATGGATGCACACACCACGGCAGAATATCTTCTTTCCGTTGAGATAGAGTTCATTCCCGCGGGCCTCGATGGTACGGAAACCTATGCGGTCAGAAACCGAGTCATCACCTGAGGAGATCCTGACATCGTACAATTTCGGGGATTCAGGGCTCCAGAGACCGACCTTGGCCTTGAATGAGAATGGAGCATACCCTTCAGCATTGGCAGTAACCTGCTGCCTGACATTCAGTTCCGGGATCTCAACCGTAACTGTCTGGGAAGCCTGTGCCCCGTCCAGGCGGACCCAGCCCTCAATAGTACGCCCGTATTTGAGCACATCCCTCTCCGCCTTCTTCGCAGCTTTCGGATCAGATGGGACAGCCTCTTTCCTGAGGCTGAGACTGTAGTCGCGAATGAAAGTGGCAGGGGTCTCGATGATGCATACATCACGGGTGATGCCTCCATAATTCCACCAGTCAAATGTGGTAGTAGGGACATCCTGGGTGTGCCTGCGGTTGTCAACTTTTACTACCAGTGAATTCTTCCCTTCCTTGAGGACATCGGTAACTTCGAAGTCGAATGGAGTGAATCCGCCGACATGCTTTCCAAGCAGCTGGCGGTTGAGCCCCACTATGCTCGTGTAATTGGCCGCGCCAAAATACAGGAAATACCGTTTCCCCTCCTTCCTGGTCCAGTCGAATGACTTGCGGTACCAGATCGTACCCTCATAGCGGTACAGGTCGGCGCGCTGGGTGTTCCAGTCTCCGGGGACCTTGAGGATGGGGGCATGGTCGAAATCGTATTCCACAAGCCTGGTCTCGTCTGCAAAGAAACTCTGGTCCATGAACATGGTCTGGTCCAAGGGCTTTGCCTTCCCCCTGTAATTGTAGAAACCTTCTTCATAAAGGTCTACCAGGGTGTTCCAGTCCCCGCTGAGGGAGACGGTGTTGCGTGAAAGCACATTTGTAATCTGGGCATACGGAGCCGGTTCCTGCGCAAAAGCAAAAGTCTGGAAAGCAAGCAGGAAAAGTGCGGATACGATCTTTTTCATTTTAAGGAATTATTTATTCTTCAGATAATTGTCGATTGCGGCTGCAGCCTTGCGGCCTGCGCCCATCGCCAGGATGACAGTTGCGGCGCCGGTGACGGCATCGCCTCCGGCGAAGATGCCGGGGCGCGTCGTCGCGCCCGCCTCGTCGGCGACGAGGCCACCGCGGCGC
>CADCQP010000117.1 GCA_902803535.1 uncultured Bacteroidia bacterium
CGTATAACGGTTAGTACTCAAGATTCTCAATCTTGCAATAGGAGTTCGATTCTCCTACCCAGTACAAGGGTGCCGGAAACGGTGCCTTATGATGAAAGAGAGCGGCTTTTCTGAGCCGCTCTCTTTCATTTTAGAGAACCATTATGGCTCCTACAAGTCCCAGGATCGCGTAGAACTCAGGCAAGGCGGCATATATGAGGGTATTTGCGAACACGTTGTGTCCCTGTGAAATACCTACGATACCGTTTGCACAAACCTGGCCCTGCCTGATGGAAGACAACATGCAGACCAGACCTACGAAGAGTCCGACACCGAAAACGATGAGTCCCGAAGCGACGGGATCCGCCTTCAGCTTACCAAGCATCAGAAGGAAGGCCACGAAACCGTAGATTCCCTGGGTTGCCGGGACGGCGGAGAGGACCATGTAGTTTCCCGATCCTTCTTTCCTGACCTTGAGTGCGCCTTCAGCTGCATTGCCGGCGATGGTAGTACCATAACTGGAACCGATGCCTGCAAGGGCAAGGACGGCACCCAGTCCGATATAACCTAAAAGCTGTTCAATAACCATGATTTTAATAATTTATTGATTTATAGATATTACGATATTATAATGACTCCTCTTTGAGAGGATTGTATTTCTGTCCCGTCCCGCTGTACCCGGAGTTCTTGAAGAATTCCAGGAAATTAAGCCTCAGAGGATGCACGAATGCCGAAAGACCTGACATGGCGATGTTGAGGACATGTCCGAGTATAACCAGCAGCAGGAAAAAGACCCATCCGAAGCCTCCGTCGCCGCGGACCATAACTCCCAGGTCGTTGAAAGCTCCTCCAAGAAGGCTGCCGGCAAGTCCGAGGGCATAGAGCCTCAGATAGCTGAGCACATCGGAAAGAAGTCCGGTCGCAGTGTTGTAGGTCTCCCAGAGGCCGTTTCCAAAGTTGAAGAGGGGACTCTTGTGAAGATCCCTGAGGAAGAAGATGAACAGTCCCGAGATGATGCCGATGACGATTATGGCAATCTTCGCGGCACCCTTGTCAAGCACACCGGCGAGGGCGAAGGCCCCAACTGCCACGGCGCCTACGATCAGGATGGTCCATCCCCAGACACCCAGCGCGTCCTTGAAGCCTTTGTTCCTGGTTGCGACGATCGCCTTTACTATCTGGGCGATCGCAATATGAAGGACACCGCAGGCAAGAGCCAGCATCATGTTCCAGTCATATTCACCCAGCCCGGGCACTTTCACTTTGTCTCCAGGCACCATGATCTTGTCCAGCCCGAGGTTCTGGATGAAACCCCACTGGGAAATGTCCACGGAGAAGAATGAGTGGAAGAAGAAGCCTATGACCGTCGTCGCGGCACCAAGGGTCAGCACAAGGGGACTGATGCTTCCCATCGAGGACTTCTTGAGCAAAAGGCCCAAGAGCAGGATTACGAGACCGTAGCCCGCATCACCCATGCAGAAAGCGAAAAACAGGGTGAAGAAAATGGAGATGAATGCCGTAGGATCGAATTCATCATATGCAGGGCGGCCGTACATGTCGGTGAGGACGTCGAACATCCTGACGAAACGGTTGTTCTTGAGGCTGATAGGAGGATTGTCTTCGACTGTGGCCGCACTCTGGAGGCAGACGACAGGCATCTTGTCCAGGGCAGACTGCACTTTTTCACTGCAATCCTGGGGCACGAATCCGTCCATGACGACCACATGCCCGTCAGCGACCTTTGTAGAAGCTGCTCCGGCAAGATAGCGGTCAACCTCGGAAAGCATCTGCCTGCAATCCATTTCCAGGACGTGGGTGTAGTCCCTCTTCAGAGAGTTGAGCCTGCACTTGGTGTCCAGGAGTTTCTTTTCCAGGAGTTCTATTTCCTTGTCAGAGTCTGTGTAGTCTCCCGTAGGAGCAGGGACTTCGTCAACCGGGAAGGCATAGTCCGGATCATCGGAGACAGTCACGAACCACACCTTGTCGGCGTCGCGGGACACCTCCGTAAGGGAATATGCAGAGGCCCATCCGGGATCGAATTCCTTGGCCCTGACGGTGTAGAAACGCATCTTTAGGCCGTTTTTCTCCAGGTCTGCAATTGCCTTGGGATCAAAACGTCCCCAATGGAGCCTGGACTCCCTCACGGCATATGCCTCGTCGAGTGCGGCCGTGGTCTCCTCCAGGGCGGAAATGTTCTTCACCGTCTCCCCGAGGGGATCGGAGACATTCCCGATGACATATGCATTGATCTGCTTGAAGGCAGGATCCTGCGAGAAATCCATTCCCTTGAACCACTCGAGTGCCCTTTTCACCGAATCCACCTTGGAGAGAAGGGCGGCCGACTTGTCGTCAACGGGTTTTGACGACCTGGTGATGTCAACCATTCCCAGGTCCTGCAGGTCTTTGAGGAATCTCTCTTCATCTCCGCTGAGGAGAATGAAGGAGCAGCGGTTCATTTTCTCAATCATATCGCTTCAAGAGCCTCCTCCTCTTCATGACGGTTCTTGACAATCTTGGATGAAGCCTTTGACAGGTTTTCCTCATCCTCCATGAATCGCTTGATCTTCCTGATGGCTTCCTGGTAACCGGGAATCTGGACTTTTTCGTACAGGTTCACCTTCTGGGTCGTCTTCTTGCGCTGATAATCGAGCACACGGGCCTTTTCGCGGCTGACTTCCGACTCGATGCCCAGGCGGGAGAGTTCCTTGAGGATGTCCACTCCATCGGCATACCAGGCCGGCTTGCAGAAGGCGTTGAACGGCTTGAGTTCAAAGAAGACTTCCTTAAGCTCCGGAGTCTTGACTCCGGCGACCTTGACAGTCGTCATGTCAACCCCGGTAATCCTGACCAGTCCCGGATCGAACTCGTTCCAGAGAGCGGCGATGGAATCATATTTCGCCATAGCCTCCTCCAGCTGCGAAAGCAGCTTCTCTGCACGTTCCTTCGCGCGGCCAACTTCCAGCCTCAGTGCGCTCTCCTTGTTCTTGAGGGTGGGGAGGGCATTGAGACGGACCTTGAGCTGCTTGGTGATCTCGTTCAGCGAAGTCTTGTTATATTGGAACTTGATAGGCATCCCTAGTTTTCTTTCCAGTATTTGTCTATAAGCGCTTGCTTGATACCTGTTTCCGCCTTGGAGAAATACTTGGCGAACAAAGTCCAGGCGGTGTCCAGCATCTCGTCAATGGAGATGTTGACGTCAATGGCCAGGAGCTTGGTAGCATATTCTTTGGCATATGCCAGGCACCTGTGGTCGTAGTCCGACAGGTCGAAACCGTTCTCAAGCTTGGTCTTGGCGTTCTGGGCGTCTGCATACAGGCGCACGCCGGCGTTCATTATCTGGCTGTGGTCCTCGCGGGTCTTCTTGCCCTGGACATTCTGTTTAAGCCTGGAGAGAGAACGGAATGGGTCGATGATCACCTTGCCCGAATCGGAATCAGCCCTGAGGAACAACTGGCCCTCAGTGATATAACCGGTATTGTCAGGGATAGCATGGGTGATGTCCCCGTCATTGAGGGTGGTGACAGCAATGATGGTGATGGACCCACCGGAAGGCAGCTGGACTGCTTTCTCGTAAATCTTCGCAAGGTCTGAATAGAGAGAACCCGGCATCGAATCCTTTGACGGGATCTGGTCCATACGGTTGCTGACGATCGAAAGGGCATCGCAGTAGAGGGTCATGTCAGTCAACAGGACCAGCACCTTCTCGTTCTTGTCCACTGCAAAATACTCAGCTGCCGTAAGGGCGGTGTCCGGAATCAGGAGGCGCTCGACGGTCGGATCCTCGGTGGTGTTGACAAAACATATGATCTTGTCCAGCGCGCCGGCAGATTCGAACGACTTGCGGAAGAAAAGATAATCGTCATTGGAAAGTCCCATTCCTCCGAGGATGATCTTGTCCACGTCAGCCCTCATGGCAACATCGGCAATAACCTGGTTGTAAGGCTGGTCCGGGTCGGCGAAGAAAGGAATCTTCTGGCCGGAAACGATTGTATTGTTGAGGTCTATGCCCGCGATTCCGGTCGGAATCAGCTGGGACGGCTTGCGTCTCTTATATGGGTTGACTGAGGGACCGCCGATTTCCCTGGGCTCTCCTTCAGGCTCCGGACCGCCGTCGATGGGTTTTCCATATGCATTGAAGAAACGGCCGGAAAGCTGGTCGCCGACCTTGATCATGGGAGGTTCTCCCATGAAAACGACCTCGGCATCGGTCGGGATTCCCTCCGTTCCCGAGAAGACCTGCATGGTGACTATGTCACCCTTTGTCCGCACTACCTGTGCGAGACGTCCGGCCACTATCGCAAGTTCATCGTTCGAAGCTCCGGTCGCCCTGACGGAAACGGTTGCCTTGGTAATGGCCTCCAGTTTCGTATAGATTCTCTGATATACTCTATTTGCCATTTTGCTCGAGGATAATTTCTAGTTGACCATGGAATTTTTCGAATTCCTCACCCTTGAACGGAAGATAGTTCATCTGGCGGATAAGGTTGATAATCTCCTTGAACCAGTTCCTGCACTTTTCGTAGTCTTCGAATTCAAAGCTGCGGGAGCATATGTCCAGGACCAGGTCCAGCATGTACCTCTGCCTTTCCCATGGGCAGAGGGCGTCGATCGCATCGAATCCGTCCTGCTGCAGGAAAGTGAAGTCAAGCAGCTCAGCCTTCCAGAATGTCTCGTGATAGGATACGGGGACTCCATCGTCGCCGAGGATATTGATCTGGTCGCTGGCTTCCTTGCCCTGGCGGATCATCCTCTTGAAGGTGGACACTTTGTCAACCCATCCTTTTTCGACATTCTCCTCGAGCCAGCCCTGGATTTCAGGATATTCAAGGTACTTGGAATAGGAATCCATCGGACTGACCGCAGGATAGCGTTTCTGGTCGGCCCTGGCCTGCTCGAGGGCATAGAAGCACCTGGCAGCCTTCTTGGTGGACTCAGTGACCGGTTCCTTGAGGTTACCGCCGGCAGGGGAGACCGTGCCTATGAATGTGATGGCCCCGGTGCTGCCATTGTTCAGGACAACCTTTCCGGCGCGGGCATAGAAGCCCGAGATGATTGAGGAAAGGTCCACGGGGAAAGCATCGGCTCCAGGAAGCTCCTCCATACGGTTGGACATCTCGCGGAGGGCCTGCGCCCAACGGGAAGTGGAGTCCGCAAGCAGAAGGCACTTGAGCCCCATGGAACGGTAGTACTCGCATATGGTCATGGCCGTATAGACCGATGCCTCACGGGCCGCCACGGGCATGTTCGAGGTGTTGCAGACGATAGTCGTACGCTCCATGAGGAACCTGCCGGTGTGCGGGTCGATCAGCTCCGGGAATTCGGTAAAGATCTCGACCACCTCGTTCGCACGCTCACCGCAGGCTGCCATCACTATAACGTCGGCATCGGCCTGGCGTGCGATGGCGTGCTGGAGCACTGTCTTTCCGCAGCCGAAAGGTCCGGGGATGAAGCCCGTACCGCCTTCAGCGATGGGATTCAGGGTATCTATGCACCTGACGCCGGTTTCCATCACCTTGTCCGGACGCGGTTTTTCCCTGTAGTTACGGATAGCCCTCTTCACAGGCCATCTCTGGGTCATGCTGACCTCTACATCCTGCCCCTCCTCATCGGTAAGGACTGCAATGGTCTGGGCGATGGTGTACTGGCCTTCCGGAACTATCGACTTGACAGTGAATTCCCCCTTGAAGCTGAAGGGGACCATTATCTTGTGAACGAGCCAGGCTTCCTTGACCTCTCCGAGCCAGTCGGCCGCAATCACCTTGTCCCCGACGGAAGCCAGGGGAGTGAAATCCCAGAGTTTAGCGCCATCCAGGGGCTGGGTGTATTCACCCCTGCGCAGGAACACTCCGTCCATGGTAGCCAGGTTGTTCTGCAGGCCGTCATAGACACTGGAAAGCAAGCCGGGGCCAAGCGTGATCTCAAGCATCCTGCCCTCGAATTCCACTTTCGCACCATTCTTCAGTCCGCGAGTGCTTTCATAGACCTGCACAGAGGCCTTGTCGCCGCTGACCTTGATGACCTCCGACATGAGGGCGGTCCCGTCAAGGTCTATGTAACAGATTTCATTCTCGGACACCGGACCATCTACCTGGACAGTGACCAGGTTTGAGACGATTCCGATAACCTTTCCGGTTGTTTTCATATGTTCATTATATGTTTTTTGTCATTATCATCCTTCGTAGCGTACTTCACCGAAGGTTCCCCTTACTTCTTTGACCAGTTTGCGGAACATCTCGCGTCCGGCCTCCTCGTCGAGGGCGGTCCACCTTCCGGCAATCATCATCCTGGCCAGGAACGAGAGGACTACATTGATGTCAAAGTAATCAAACGTAACGAGTTCCGCAGCCTTGGCCCACAACAGGTCGTCAAGGGCCCTTTCCCTTTCCAGGATGCCATCCGTCTGAAGGGCGGATTCGATCCTTGAGACAATCGCGCCATCCGGCTCAGGCTCCGGGAGGGTGTCCATCAGGGCCGGCCTCCCAAGGCGCTTGTTGAGCCACCGGACCTTGGTGTTGCGCATCGTGAGGTCATATGCGAACCAGTCCTTGATGAAGGAATTACCGCTTCTGGAGGCCTCTGCATAGAATTCTTCGTCGAGACCGCTCCCTTCGAATCCGGAGAGCAGCTTGTCGATCAGGGCGTTGTCCTGGGCTGAGCACTGGCTCCGGATCCACTGGGTGATGCCCTCTGGATCCAATGCGCCGCTGTGCGTGTCCTTTTCGAGGACAGGCAGAGAGGCGATGATGTACTCGTAATTGTTCATCAGGACTACTGTTCGCCGAAGAGGATTCTCTTTGTAACCGGACGCAGATAGCTGGCGATCAAGTCCTTGAACGTGTCATTGGTCAGGCTGATATAATAGCCGCCATCCTTGGGACCGACCTGCATGCCCCCTCCGATCTTCCTGGAGAAGGAGACATCGACCCCTTTACCGAGCATTCCGGCAAGTTCATTCTTCACAAACGGCTCGAGGCCTTCCTTGAGAGACTCCGGAAGGACCATCTCGAGGTCCCTGGAATCCTCCGAGCTGAAATTAGAAGCGACTGCCTTGATGAGTCCCTTCACGAATTCATCCGAGGAAAGGGCTTCATCCACCTTGAGTGCTGACATGTTGGCCACGAGGGTGTCTGCAATGCTGGAACGGACGGTCTGGAGGCTTTCTTCGGCAGCCATCCTGATGTCGCTCTCTGCTTTCTTCTTTGCGTCATCGGCCTGCTTGAGAGCTTCGGAAACTATCTCCTCTGCCTGGGATCTGGCGGCAGCAACTATATCGCCGGCCTGGCGCTTCGCATCGGCAAGGAGGGCCTCGCCTTCTTCCTTTCCTTTGGACAGACCTTCCTTGAAGAGCTTGTCTGTCAGTTCCTGTAATTTATCTTGCATATGGCTTTGTAATTATGCGGTATTATGCGATTTTTCGAATATAATAAAAATAACCTGAAAAAAACAGGAATATTTTTTAAAAAACATTTTTTATAACCCGTACCACATTTTCCGGTTTTCCCATGGTGAAGAAGTGGATTGCAGGGACGCCACGGGCTGCCAGTTCCTTGCATTGAGCTATGCACCAATCGGTTCCTATGCGTGAGACAGCCGTCCTGTCATCACCTGCGGCACGCACTTGCGAGGACAGTTCCTGAGGGATGTCGATTGAGAATGCCTGTGGAAGAAGTTCCAGATGCCGCATGGAAGTCAGCGGCTTTATTCCGGGAACGATGGGGACACTTATCCCGGCCTTGCGGCAGCGGCCGACGAAGTCGAAGAACTTCGAATTGTCGAAAAACATCTGGGTGATGATATAATCCGCCCCGGCATCTACCTTCCGCTTGAGGTTGGCGATGTCCTCTTCCAGGTTGGCCGCCTCGAAATGCTTCTCAGGATAAGCCCCGACTCCGACGCAGAAACCTGCATCCATCCTCCTGATGGCCGCTACAAGTTCATCCGCATGGGCATATCCGTCCTTCTCAGGGGCAAAGCGCTTTTCCCCGACCTGGGGATCCCCGCGCAGGGCCATCAGGTTCTCAACTCCCATGAAAGCGAAATCCTTGAGTTCGCCTTCAATCCTGTCGGCGGTGGCACCGGCACATATTACATGCGGAACCACTTCTACATCAAAGTGATTCATAACAGCGGCACAGACCGCGACAGGACTTACGCGGCTCCGGACCATATGCCTGGAATAGCTTCCGTCCGCTTCCTGCCTGAACTCCAGTTCATCGCGGTGGCACGTAACGTTCACGTATTTCGGAGCGAACTCCATGAACGGCCTGATACTGTCGAGAAGTTCTGTCTTGCTTATCCCGTGCTTGGGAGGAACTATCTCGATGGAAGGGAATGCCGGGCCTCCGGCAGATAGGATTTCTGAGATACGCATGCCTTGACTGTTTATCCAACTGACTGAACGGCGCTTAATGACGATTTGAACTGATCCAGGTTACGCGCGCCTACTATAACCGAGGTCACTTCAGGCCGCCTGAGGATCCACCTCAAAGCGTACTGCACATCGGTAAGCCCCTGGGAAACGGCCTCTTCATGCCACCTGCGCAGGTCGGAGAGAAGATCGTCTGTCAACACCTCGGACTTAAGTGAATCTTCCTTGCGCATGCGGGCATCAGAAGGGATTCCTCCGAGGTACTTCCCGGTCAGAAGTCCCTGATGAAGAGGGGAGAACGCGACGAAACCGGCACCTTCTCCCGCAGCCTGTCCAAGGACACCATCCTCGACGGCACGGTCGATCAGGTTATAGCGCCCCTGATAGACAAGGGCGGGGACATCGTGCTCCCGAAGATAGGCATATGCCTTCTGAGCCATATCAACCGGATATTTAGATATTCCAGCATAAAGCGCTTTCCCTGAACGCACTATATCTACCAGAGCCTGCATTGTTTCCTCCAGCGGGGTAACAGGGTCAGGACGGTGTGAGTAGAAGATGTCCACGTAGTCCAGCTTCATCCTCCTGAGGCTCTGGTCGATAGAGGCCATGAGGTTTTTCCTGGACCCCCATTCCCCGTAAGGGCCTGGCCACATATGATGTCCGGCCTTGGTGGCTATGATGATTTCATCCCTGTGGTTTTCAAGGGACCCGCGCCATATACGCCCGAACAGTTCCTCGGCCGCCCCGCATGGAGGACCGTAGTTATTAGCCAGGTCGAAATACGTCACGCCATGGTCGAAGGCATATTCCACTATCTTCCGGCACTCGTCCGGATCAGCCTCGGCTCCGAAATTCTGCCAGAATCCAAGGGCGATCTCGGAAAGGAGAAGGCCGCTCCTTCCGCAGCGGCGGTATTTCATCATTTCATAACGAGGAGCTGTCAGCCTGTAGTTTTCCATATCTCATCGGTTTTGGAGCAGGTTCCCGAGGAAACGCCTGCCTTCAAGGGCTGAAAAGCCGCGTTCTTTAAGGTATCTGCCGTATTGTGAATCGCTTATATGTCTGATTTCCGGGTAGGATGCATCTTTGTGGATGAAAATAAAACCGCATATGGACGCATCCGGGACCATCGCATAGCTTTCAGTGAAGGATATGCCGAGTTCCTCTCCATGGGGAAGCATTGAAAGGATGTCACGCTTGAGGGTGTGGTCGGGACATGAGGCATAACCCGCTGCCGGCTTGCAGACCTTCAGGTCACTGCGCAGCAACCTTTCACGCAGCCATCCGTCAAGCCATGAAGAGGCGGCCTCCGCGAGGCAGACCCTTACAGAGCGGTCCATCAGGGACTCATAGTCGGCAGGACTGCAGCTGGGGCAGGTGCAGCCTTCAGGATGGGCAGAAACCTGACTCACACTGATGGCGAACATGCCGAAGGGGGAGCGGAACCCCGATCCGGCCGGTGGCAGGAAATCGCACAGGGACAAGAACTTGTCCTCTTCCTGGCGGAGCATCGGAAGAGAGCCTCCGTCAAAGACGATGTTGTTCCCGTCGGATTCCGCCTGCTTGAAAATGGCAGAAATCCTGACAGAAAGCCCTCCGGAAAGCCTCTTCAAGGCTTCCCGCCCATCAGAGACAGTCTTCAGCGCAACAGGGGAACCGGCGTCTTTAAGCCCCCATGTAAGCAGGAACATCTTCCAGTCGAAAAACGGGATCAGCTCATCGACAGGGATTTCCCGCGTCGGGATATCTTCCAGCCGGCATTCCTCCATCCTGAGGAAATCCTCAGGAGAGACGTTCCTTTCAGGACGGACAGCTTTCGTTCCGGGATTATTCGCTCCTTCGCCACGGGCATATAGTTCCCTTAACCTGGCCTGATTGGCATGTTCTTCTGCCTCAAATGCTTCACGGTCAGAAATGCAGCGCTTGGCGTTGACCGCACCCTGGGATGCATCCGCTCCGTAGAAAACGTGACCGTACAGGGGAGCCAGCCGGACAGCCGTGTGCAGGGCGGAAGTAGTGGCCCCGCCGATGAAAAGTGGGATATCCATGCCGCGGGACTGCATCTCCCGGCAAAGTTCTTCCATCTGGTAGAGGGAAGGGGTAATCAGGCCGCTGACTGCGATGATGTCAGCCTTTGCAGCCAATGCAGTATCCAATATCGTTTCCTTCTCCACCATGACTCCGAGGTCGATGACGTCGAAACCATTGCACCCCAGGACGATACCTGTAATGTTCTTGCCTATGTCATGTATGTCTCCCTTGACTGTCGCCAGGACGACTTTCGGCTTCCTGCCTGGACCTTCTCCCTGCGTTCCCTCATTCCTGAGATATGGTTCAAGGGCTTCTACGGCAGTGCGCATGACCTTGGCGGACTTCACCACCTGAGGCAGGAACATCTTCCCTTGCCCGAACAGTTCACCGACCTGGCGCATCCCGTCCATCAGCGGTCCTTCGATAACGTCCACGGCCTTTCCATGGATTTCCAGGCTCCTGATGGCATCTTCCGCCACCGAGGACATGTCACCCTTTACAAGGGCGTTCCTCAGACACTGGTCAGCGTCAGCCTGTTCCGCATGAGTCTTGTCCTGCTCCGCCTGTGCCGGAGTGCCGGCCGCCGCCTCGGCTGAGATCTCCTGGGCTTTGGCTATAAGCCTGTCGGTAGCACCGCCGTCCCTGTCCAGGATGACGTCCTCCACGCATGCCAGCAGGCCTGGCTCTATTTCATCATAGACCTGGAGCATCCCGGGATTGACTATTGCCATGTCCAGACCGGCTTCAACGGCATGGTAGAGGAAGGCGGAGTGCATCGCCTGCCGGACCTTGTTGTTGCCCCTGAAGGCGAAAGAGAGGTTGGAAACGCCGCCGGAGGTCTTTGCTCCGGGAAGATGGGACTTGATCCACCTTACCGACTCTATGAAATCAACGGCATATGCGGCATGCTCCGGGATTCCTGTCCCCACTGACAGCACGTTGCAATCGAATATGATGTCCTGGGGGGCTATCCCCAGACCGGTAAGCAAGCCATATGCGCGTGAACAGATAGCGGTCTTGCGGGAGAATGTAGTGGCCTGTCCCTGCTCGTCGAAGGCCATGACAACCATCGCGGCCCCGAGCCTGGAGATTTCTGCAGCCTTTTTCAGGAATTCTTGTTCCCCGTCTTTCAGGCTGATGGAATTCACTATGCAGCGGCCCTGTGAATTCTTCAGGCCGGCGACTATGGCGTCCCACCTGGAGGAATCGATCATCAGGGCGGCCTTCGCAACGGATGGATCATTCTGGACGTAACGCACGAATGTCTCCATCTCCCTGGCAGGCTCCAGCATGGCATCATCCATATTGATGTCAATCACAAGCGCCCCGTTCTCGATCTGGTCTGCAGCGACCTTCAGGGCGGTTTCATAATCTCCTGCTGAAATAAGCTTCGCGAATTTACGCGAACCGGCCACGTTGGTACGTTCTCCTATATTAGTGAAATTCCTGGTTTCCAAATCAATGTGCACGCTTTCCAGCCCGCTTACGACCAGTTCCGAAGCAGAAGACCGCCGGCAATCCCTTGGGGACACACCCCTCAGGGACAGGGACAACTCCGATATATGCTCCGGGGTCGTGCCGCAGCATCCTCCCGCGATGTTGAGAAGCCCGCGCCGGGCAAGTCCCTGCATCTCGGATGCGAACTGGCGGGGGCTCTGGTCATATGCCCCCATCTCATTGGGCATTCCAGCATTTGGAAAGCATATGAGCGGAAGGTCGCTGAAACGGGAAATGTCTTCCACAAGCGCTGACATCGCCCCTGCGCCGAGGGAGCAGTTGATACCGAAAGCCAGCAGGGGATAGTGCCTTACAGAAGTATAGAAAGCCTCGAGGGTCTGCCCGGTAAGCGTCCTCCCGCTACGATCTGAGACGGAAACGGACACGATTACCGGAACAGGCTCATCACCAAATCTTTCCGGATATTTTCCTGCCCGCTTATATTCTTCACTTACAAGCGAGGCAGCGTACAGGGCCGCCTTACAGTTGAGGGCATCGAAGCATGTTTCGACAATCAACAGGTCAGCCCCGCCGTCTATCAAAGCCCGGATCTGCCCGGCATATGAAGCGGCCATCTGGTCAAATGAATACTCCCGGAATGCCGGGTTATCAGCGTCCTGGGCAAGGGTCAGGGATTTGTTGGTAGGGCCGATGCTTCCTGCGACAAACACCCTTCGGCCTGCTTTGTCGGCAGCCTCCCGTGCCAGCCGCGCAGCCTCGAAAGCCATTGCTTCCGCCTTGTCCTCCAGGCCATGTGCCGATTGGGAAATCCTGTTAGCGCTGAATGAATTGCATTCTATGATATCGGCCCCGGCCAGGATGTACTCGGAATGGATCCGGGAGATGATCTCAGGCTGCTCTAAATTAAGCAGTTCCGAGTTCCCGCATCCAGGACGATAGCGTTGTATCATCGTCCCCATGGCACCGTCAAGCACCATGATCCTGTCACCGATAATCGAATAGAATTCAGTTTTGACCATAATAAGCCAAGTTACAAAAAAAATTAATTAAATTCGCGCCGAAATTGAAAAGACTGACATATTGGAAAGGATTTCTAAATACGATCTGGTGCTGTTTGACCTGGACGGAACCCTCCTTAACACCATTCCCGACCTTGGCAACGCAGTAAACAATGCCCTGGGAATCAGGGACCTTCCATTTCACGGAATGGATGAATACCCGGCAATGGTAGGGCACGGAATACGCAACCTGGTAATCAACGCCCTCCCGGAAAGCCTCAGAGGCAAGGATGATTTCGTAGATGAAGTCCTGGCTGATTTCAGTTCCTATTATACAGCCCACATCGATGACGAGACCAGGCCATATCCCGGAATCCCGGAGACCATAAGCGATCTTCAGGACAGCGGCTGCGCTCTTGCCGTAGTCTCCAACAAATTCCAGGCAGGTACTGTAAAACTGATCAAAAGGTTCTTTCCTTCAATCAATTGGCTGGCCGTGATGGGGAACATGGAGGGCATGCCGCTGAAACCGGATCCGGCAATAGTCCAGATGATTTTCAAGTCATATGCCTCATTGAATGGCGACATCATTCCCAAGGCCGTGATGGTAGGTGATTCCTCCTCCGACATCCGCACAGGCAAAAATGCCGGAATAAGCACAATAGCAGTCACATGGGGCTACAGGAGTGCATCTTCCCTGGGCGAAGCCGACATCATGGCACACAATGTGGTAGAACTCAGGGCAGCTCTATTGAATGGATAACATGAATAAGAAGATTATTTCCATATGCGCTGCACTTCTGATGATCATTGCGCCGCATGCCGTCACTCTCTCCCAGACCAAGATAAAGACCAAGGGCAAGGTCCCTGCCGTCCGGATGTCAGGTGACACCCTGATAGTCAACACCGTCACGTCAGGACGGGATATCTTCGGATACGGCGGCCCGACTCCCATAGAAGTCAAAATCCTCAATGACTGCATAGTAGATGTCACCGCCCTCCCGAACCTGGAGACAGAAGAGTATTTCGAACCTACTTTCAAGATTCTCAAGGAAATCTGGACAGGACTCACTGTCAAGGACCTGCAGGAATACGTACCGGACGCTGTAACAGGTTCAACCTACACGTCCAGGGCACTCATCCAGAACATGCAGGAAGCAATAAAAACCGCCTCCGGAAAGAGGCGGTAATCAAAATTCTGTATTTCAGGTTCGCTCCTTAGCCGAGGAATCCAAGCAGGATACCGGCGGCTACAGCCGAACCGATGACACCGGCAACATTCGGTCCCATCGCATGCATGAGCAGATGGTTGGAACGGTCGAATTCCAGTCCGACCACTTCCGACACCCTGGCGCTGTCGGGGACAGCGGAGACACCGGCGTTTCCGATGAGAGGATTGATCTTGTGACCTTCCTTGAGGAAAAGGTTGGCTACCTTGACGAAGAGGACACCGCAGGTCGTGGCGATCACGAACGACAGGAGACCGAGTCCGAAAATCTTTACCGAATTGCCGGTCAGGAACTTGTCTGCCTGGGTTGAACAACCTACCGTAAGACCGATGAGCGTTGTCACGACATCAATCATAGGACCGGATGCCGTACGGGCCAGACGGTTAGTCACACCACTCTCTTTCAAGAGGTTACCGAAGAAAAGCATACCCAGAAGCGGGAGTCCTGAAGGCACTATGAAAGCAGTGGTAAGGAATCCGACGATAGGGAAGATGATCTTTTCTTTCTGGCTTACCTGACGCGGCTTCGGCATCCTGATAAGACGCTCTTTCTTAGTCGTAAGGGCGAGCATGATGGGCCTCTGGATGACAGGGACAAGGGCCATGTAGGAATATGCCGACACGGCGATGGCACCCATCAGGTCCGGAGCAAGCTTTGAAGACAGGAAGATGGCGGTAGGACCGTCAGCTCCACCGATGATACCGATAGCTCCGGCTTCATTGGGCTGGAAACCAAGGGCCAGGGAAAGCAGGTATGCGCCAAAGATACCCATCTGGGCGGCAGCTCCGATGAGTATGAGCCTGGGCTGGGAAATCAGCGCAGAGAAGTCGGTCATGGCGCCGATTCCAAGGAAAATGAGCGGGGGATACCATCCTTGCTTCACACCTTGATAAAGGGTGTTGAGCACGGAACCGTCTTCATAGATTCCGATATTGAGGCCGGGGAACATCGGAATGTTTCCGATGATCATACCGAACCCGATCGGAACCAGGAGCAGCGGCTCCCATTCCTTCAGGATGGCTACCGTGATGAATCCGATACCGATCGCAATCATCACGAAGTTCTGCCACGAGCAATTCGCAAAGCCCGTGAACTGCCAGAACTGATGCAGGCTGTCTATAATCTGCTCCATCAGCGAACTCAGGCTATGGTCACGATGTCGGCGCCTTCAAGCACTGAATCACCCTTGGAAACATGGATGGCAGTAACGGTACCGTCGAACTCGGCGCATATGTCGTTCTCCATCTTCATGGCTTCGATAACGGCGACCTTGTCTCCAGCCTTAACGCTTTGTCCTTCTTTCACAGACACTTCCACAATAACACCAGGAAGCGGTGAAGCGACTTTCTTGCCAGCGCCTGCGGGTTTCGGGGCAGGGGCAGCTGCCGGGGCGGGAGCGGCTGCGGCCACAGGCTGGGGAGCCGGAGCGGCCTGAACTGCAGGAGCGGCCGGAGCGTTCTCCATCTCAACCTTGTAGAGAGCACCGTTCACGGTGACATCAGCTATATTGCCTTCAATTCCATTGACAGTAACCTCGTAGTCGTTGCCGTTGATC
>CADCQP010000118.1 GCA_902803535.1 uncultured Bacteroidia bacterium
ATTTGTTTATTTACACAAAATTATGGCAGAAGAAACAATTAATCCCGAGGTACAGGCTCAGGTAGAAGAGACTCCCGTAGTCGAGACCCCCGCAGTGGCAAAGAAGGCGACCAAGCTCAACGCTTCAGTCGCTCCCGAAGATTTTGACTGGGAAGCATTCGAGAATGATGCCGAGTACTCCGAGTCCGAGAAAGCGGACATTGAGAAGGCTTACGAGCAGACTCTTTCGAAAGTAGTTGAAAATGAGGTAGTCGAAGGTACCGTTACCGCTATCACCAAGCGTGAGGTAATGGTGAACATCGGTTACAAGAGCGAAGGTGTCATCATGGCTCCTGAGTTCCGTTACAATCCCGACCTGAAGGTCGGTGACAAGGTCGAGGTCTATGTCGAGTCCGCAGAGGACCGCAAAGGCCAGCTCGTGCTTTCCCACAAGAAAGCCCGCACCCTCAAGGCTTGGGACAGGGTTAATGAAGCATATAACAGCGCAGAGGTCGTCAAAGGTTTCGTCAAGACCCGCACGAAGGGCGGCATGATCGTCGACGTATTCGGCATCGAGGCCTTCCTCCCGGGATCCCAGATCGACATCAAGCCCATCCGTGACTACGACCAGTTCGTCGGCCAGAACATGGACCTGAAGGTTGTCAAGATCAACCAGGAATTCCGCAACGTCGTCGTTTCCCACAAGGCTCTTCTCGAGGCTGAGATCGAGGCCAAGAGGTCTGAGATCATCTCCAGGCTTGAAAAAGGCCAGATCCTCGAAGGCGAGGTCAAGAACATCACCAACTACGGCGTATTCGTCGATCTCGGCGGTGTCGACGGTCTCATCCACATCACTGACCTCAGCTGGGGCAGGATTAATCATCCTGAGGAAGTCGTCAACATCGGTGACAAGATCAAGGTCGTCGTCCTCGACTTCAACCCCGACCAGAAGAGGATCGCACTGGGTCTCAAGCAGCTCACCCCGCATCCGTGGGACAGCCTCGACCCGAACCTCAAGGTTGGCGACAAGGTGAAGGGCAAGGTGGTCCTCATCGCAGACTACGGCGCATTCGTAGAGATCCAGCCGGGTGTCGAGGGACTTATCCACGTCTCCGAGATGTCATGGTCTCCGCGTCTGCACAGCGCACAGGAATTCCTCAAGGTCGGTGACGAGGTAGAGGCACAGGTCCTCAGCCTCGAGCGCGAAGGCCGCAAGATGTCCCTTGGTCTCAAGCAGCTTACTTCCAATCCTTGGGACAGCATCCGCGAGAAATATCCCGTCGGTTCCACTCACAAGGCAATCGTCCGCAACATCACCAACTTCGGTGTGTTCGCAGAGCTTGAGGACGGAGTTGAGGGTCTGGTTCACATCAGCGACCTCAGCTGGTCCAAGATCAAGCACCCGTCAGAGATCATCAATGCCGGTGATTCCATCGACGTTGTCATTCTCGACTTCGACGAGCAGAACCACAAACTCAGCCTTGGCCACAAGCAGCTTCTCCCGAACCCCTGGGATGAGATCGAGGCCAAGTTCCCTGTCGGCAGCGTAGTTGAAGGTACTGTCAAGAGCGTCAATGACAAGGATGCTACCATCCTTCTCGAAGGTGACGTCGAGGCATTCGCCCTCATCCGCGACCTCGTCAAGGAAGACGGCAAGAACGCTGTTGTAGGTGAGACCCTTCCGTTCAAGGTTTCCGAGCTTCGCAGGAGCACCCGCAAGGTTCGCGTTTCCCACACCAGGACTTATTCCGAGGCTAAGGAAGCCCGCGTAGCTACCGAGACCGCCAACACCCAGAAGGCTGTCAAGAAGATCAACTCTTCAGTTGAGAAGACCACCCTCGGTGACATCTCCGAGCTTGCCGCTCTCAAGGAGAAACTCGAGAAAGGCAACTAGTCCCTTATGGATTTCACGCTCAAGATAATGGGCACGGCATCTGCCATGTCGGTTATCGGAAGGTTCCAGAGCGCCCATGTACTAACCGTGCATGGGCGCTCGTCCTTGATTGACTGCGGTGAGGGGACCCAGAGGCAGCTGCTTCGTTTCGGCGTGCCTCTTATGAAGATTGACAACATCTACATATCCCACATCCACGGCGATCATATTTTCGGACTCTTCGGCCTCCTTTCGACAATCGGTATGCTGGGCCGCACTGCAGGCATCAACATATACGCTCCTGAGAACTTCGGCCCGATCCTGAAGTTCTTCATGTCCTATTATGGGGCCGGACTCAATTTCGAAGTCAACCATGTGCCCCTGACGATGAAGGAACCCGAACTCATATTCGAGACAAGGACGCTGAGCGTGTATGCTTTTCCGTTGAACCACAAGATAGAGACGTTCGGCTTCAGGTTCCAGGAAAAGACCCCTATGCTTAACGTCCACAAGGATGCCATATCCCGCTGGGGCCTGTCCCTTACCGAGATCGGCACCCTCAAGAGGGGGGAAGACGTGCAGCGCCCCGACGGGACAGTGATTCCAGTCAGCCAGGCGGCCTATCGCCCATATGTCCCGCGTTCATATGCTTATTGTTCCGACACGGCTCCTTTCCCCGAGCTGGCGCAATGGGTCTCAGGCGTCGACCTGCTTTACCATGAGACCACTTACCTTGCCGGGATGGAAGACCATGCCAGGGACAGGAATCATTCCACTACTCTCGATGCAGCCAGATGTGCCCTTGAGGCCGGAGTCGGGAAACTGATCATAGGCCACTACTCCTCACGTTGCCAGGATGCATCCCTCTATCAGGCCGAGTGCAGGACGGTTTTCCCGAATACTTTCGCCGCATCTGACGGAGATGTTTTCGACCTGCCCTTTGTCAAACAAAATACTTATCTTTGTGGAGATAGCACCCAGGACGATGGACGTCAAGATTGAAAAAAGTTGGAAAGAAGCCCTTGCACCGGAGTTCGAAAAACCTTATTTCGCCTCCCTGGTGCAGTATCTCCATGCGGAAAAAGCCGGGGGGAAAGTAATCTATCCTCCCGGAGGACAGATTTTCAAGGCATTCGAACTGACACCGGTACAGAATGTCAGGGTCGTAATCCTTGGACAGGATCCTTACCATGAATATGGACAGGCCATGGGATTGTCTTTCTCCGTTCCCAAGGGAGTCGCCACTCCTCCGTCCCTTAATAACATATTCAAGGAAATCGAGTCTGACCTTGGAATACATATGTCCGGGTCTCCGGACCTGACTCCGTGGGCCAGGCAGGGGGTGCTCCTCCTGAACGCCATCCTCACGGTGCGCCAGCATCAGGCTGCTTCCCACAGCGGAATCGGATGGGCCCAGTTCACCGATGCAGTAATAAAGTACATATCGGACAACCTCAGCGGCGTGGTATTCATGCTCTGGGGCAATTTCGCCCGCTCCAAGGCAGCTCTTGTAGACCGGTCCAGGCACCTGGTCCTGGAAGCAGCCCATCCTTCGCCGCTTGCAAGGGGAGCCTTTTTCGGCTGCAGGCATTTTTCACAGGCAAATGAATGGCTGTCATCACACGGGTGCGCCCCAATCGACTGGCAGCTTTAATCTAGATCATAATGAAAAAAACAGCACTGTTCCCGGGTTCTTTCGATCCCTTTACCTCTGGGCACCTTAACATTCTCAAAAGGGCGCTCACCATGTTCGACGAGGTCGTCGTGGCCGTGGGTATCAATCAGGACAAGTCTGGTTTCTTTACAATGGACCAGAGGATGGAAGTTATCTCCCAGGCTGTCCGGGGACTGACCGGAGTCAAGGTCATTAAATACGATAATCTTACTATCGATGCCTGCCGCCAGCTGGGTATCAGGCATATAGTCCGTGGAGTAAGGAATATGCTCGATTTCGAGACTGAAAGGTCGATTGCCGACATGAACAGGAGGCTCGCTCCTGAAATCGAGACTATTATCATCCCTACCGCCCAGGAATTCGCACATATATCTTCTTCTGCGGTACGTGACCTTATCAAGCACCACGGCGACACGTCCCAGTTCCTCCCGGACGGGGTAGTCCTTCCGGTTCCCGGGCTCGGCTCCTGACATCTTGTAAAACATGCACAGGCTACTGTCCATAGCGGTTCTCCTTCTCCTGGCCTTGCCATCGAGAGGGGGAGTGCGTGCCAGTCTTCCGGATTCCACGAAGATGGCTGCCCTGGACAGCAGGCTGGATGAATATGTGAAGGCACTCGAGAGAGAGGACATCCCAGCAAAGGAGAAAGAGTGCGACTTCATAATAAGCACGTGCCAGGATTCACTGGTACGCCAGCATGTCGCCCTGAAACTTTACTATCATTATATCCAGTCCAAGGTGATGGGGGAGGAAGCCGTTGCGGTCCATCTCACTGACACCTGGTTCGCCCCGGGAAAGATCTCCATGGGGAATGATGTAGACCTCCTGAATGCGAAGATATATGCTGATTTCAACCGCTCCTCCCTGTTGGGCAGACAGGCACCACAGGTCAGCCTTCTGGACAGTCTTGGGACAGTATGTGATGTCTTCGGCTCGGAGAAAGGCGGGTTCCCCCTGACATCCAGGAACCACAGGGTCGTCTTTTTTTATGATATCCATTGTGCCAGGTGTGCCCTGGAGAGCGCCGGGCTGAAGAGACTGCTCTCCAAAAGTCCCATACCATTGGAATTCTACGCGGTTTACATCGGGGATGACCGTGAGGGATGGCTGTCATATGCCGGATCCTCCCTTGACATTCATCCTTCCGCGGAGGGGGCCCCTGTCCGTACATTCCATTTCTGGGATCCGGAGTTCCACTCCAACTTCCAGCGCAAATGGGGTGTCCTGTCCTCGCCGAGGCTTTTCCTTGTGTCCCCCCGTGGAATTATCATCGGGCGCGGACTTGGTACTGAAGCACTTGCCTCCATGCTCACAGACATCGCATCAACCTCTTACCTGACATATGGTTCCGATGCCTCCCATGCCCTCTTCGAGAGGCTGCTGGGGGATTCTCCTACGGCAGGGAATATCGATTCGGTCGCGGCATATGCTTCATCCAGGGCTCTTTCACTGCGTGATACCGTAGGCTTCAAGCAGTTTATCGGTGACATGTTCTATTACATGACTTCCAAACGCGGGGCGGAGTACAAAAAGGCGCTGGGGCCTTTTATGGAAAAGCATATACTCTCTCATCCAGACATATGGTCCAGTGCTGATGATTCGCTCAAGATAGTTGGGCTGGCTGAATTCGAGAGGGCCCTTCTGGACAAGACTCCTCCGGGATCCAGGATCCCCAGGGAGTTCCGCGGAAAACGCAAGACCAATTACCTGGTCTTCTACACCGAAGGATGCAACCTTTGCAGCGAAACGCTTTCAGCTGCTGAAGAAATCCGGAAATGGCCGCGCACCGGAGTTACTTTGGTGAATGTGGATGAACTTCTGGCCGAAAAACCGTCAGCAGCCAAGGATCTTTTCGACACATTCGATCTCTCAGCCCTTCCGCTTGTCCTGGAGACCAACAGGAGGGGTGTCGTAAAGGACAGGTATCTTTCTCTGCCGGATTTACTTCCCGGGCGGCAGAAATAATTGTAGAACCGAAAAGAATTGGTAACTTTGCAATCTATTGAGGTATGGTGTAATGGTAGCACTACAGATTTTGGTTCTGCCAGTTCAGGTTCGAGTCCTGATATCTCAACCAAAACAGCAGGCCTTTGGCCTGCTGTTTTGGTTGAGATACCGTTTATTCATTGAGGGGCGTTCCCCTCAAACTCCCTGAACTCGCTTCGCTCGGAAGGAAGCTTAATCCAGCATCAGGCCATGGCGGACATTGGCGAGGACATCATCGCCCTTAAGCTTCCTGAGGATCTCCAGTCCGAAATCGACAGCGCAGCCTGCACCGCGGCCTGTAATGAGGTTGCCGTCTGATACAGCTCTCTGGCATATGTATTCCGCTCCCTGGGCCAGCAGATAATCCTCGAACCCGTCGAAACAGGTGAATTTCCGCCCCTTGAGGCCTGGCAGCTGCGAAACCACAAGTCCCGGGGCAGCACAGATGGCCGCGACAATACCTCCCTGGGCAAAATGCTCGCGCATCAGGTTGATCAGTCCAGCGTGCGCCGCCAGGTTACGGGTCCCGGGCATCCCTCCAGGAAAGATCATGACATCTTCAGGACCGGCTTCCACTGAAGCCATCCCTGCTGTAAGCTCCTCATATGTCATGTCAGCCTTGACGGTTATCCCATGTGAAGAGGTCACCTGAGGGGAACCGGAGATTGAAACAGTCTTGACGTCCAGGGAACCCCTTCTGAGGACATCGATTGTGCAGATGGCTTCCATATCCTCGAAACCGTCTGCGAGAAAAATGTGTATGCCTTTCATTTCAGGATGATTTTCAGTCCCTTCCGCGTCCAAGGGAGATGTAATACATAAGGGTCGCCAGCGAGCCGAGTGCGGCAATCACATATGTGTATGCAGCCCATTTGAGGGCATCGGTGGCCAGCGGCAGGGTAGCCGCATCCGCGACCCCGGAGGAACGCAGCCATGAAACCGCCCTGTGCGAAGCATTGAGCTCGACGGGGAGCGTAACCAGGCTGAACAGGGTGGACATGGCGAAAAGGCCTACTCCGGCCCAGAAGATCCCGGGAAACACGCTGATGACGAACAGCCCGGCCATGATTACCCACATGACAATGTTGTTGCTGAACGAAACCACGGGAACCAGGGCAGAACGCATCTTCAGGGGAGCATATCCCGTGGCATGCTGAAGAACGTGTCCGCACTCGTGGGCCGCTATGGCGGCAGCTGCGATGGATGCACGTGAGTAAACCCCTTCACTGAGGTTCACCGTCTTGTTGACCGGATTGTAATGGTCAGTCAGCTGTCCGGGGATCGAGACTATCTTTACGTCATAGATGCCATTGTCATTGAGCATCTTCTGTGCGACCTGCGCCCCTGTCATGCCATTCGGGGTGCGTACCTGTGAGTATTTGTTGAAGCGTGATGTCAAAGTGGTCTGGATGATCCAGCTCAGGACCATTACCAGTCCCATGATTATCCATATGGAATAGCCGCTTAAAAGTGTAGGGTCCATTTCTGTCTGTTTTATGTAATCCTTCAAAGATAGTAAAATTTCTTTTTGTGCGGTAAACTATCACAAAGAACTGCCGCCACCTCGATTTGATGAGATGGCTGCAGTTTTATTTGATGCGGCTGCACCCCGGAAGAACTCAAGCCTAAGCCTGGTTCTCCGCTCGGTTTGCGCGACTATTCTGAGACGGGACGGACGGAAGGGCCAAAGTAACGGCCGTCGCTGCCCCTGCTCACACTGCTCGAACCGAAGCCCACGTCCCACGCGCTGCTCGAGTAGCTAGTATTGAGCGAAGACGACCAGTAGTTCCCGCGGGAGCCGGCATCGTAGAGGGAAGGACCGTACCGGTAGCCGGCGGCGGGAAGGAAAATGCTATTGCCCTCGTAGCCGGAGACCTTGGATGTCACAATACGCCCAGCGACGCCAGTCCCCTCGTAATCATCCGTCCAGGTCCATTTGAAGTTGTCCGCATTACGCAGCGCTGTCCACTCCGCGTCGGTTGGAATGCGCCATGTCCCTTTCCATATCTGACGGGCCGCGTCGTCTTCAAGGTCAAGAACGGTCTTCTTGTCTGTCGCATATTTCGTGAAGGTTTTGCCGTCGCCGCTCGGGTTATCGAAATAGGTACTCCAACTGTAGTCTGTCTTGGCCGCCGTCTCGCCCCATGCGAAGTAGTCGCCGTACTCCTCAGGTTTGGTGGCACCGACGTTCATCGTCGCCCACTTCAGGCCGTCTCCCATTTCCACGTACTCGTGTCCATTGATAAACTGCTGCGGCTCGTAGATGGGTCGGACAGACGCGCCATAACAACGATACTGTTCTTTTATGCTCCTGCCACCTCCCTCATAAATCACGGCATAC
>CADCQP010000119.1 GCA_902803535.1 uncultured Bacteroidia bacterium
GGGGTGCGGCCCTGCCAGAGCTGGAAGTGGAGCTGGGTCTCACCGGCGATTGTGTCCACTTTGCCGAGGACCTGTCCGGTCTTGACCTTGTCGCCGGCCCTGACGGAGACACCCGTCAGTTTGCAGTAGAACGTGAAGTAGTTGCCGTGCTGGACCAGTACGCACTGGTTGAAGCCCGGCTGGACTATGACCTGGCTGACGACTCCGTCGAAGACGGCTTTGACTGATGTTCCGGGATCGAGGGCAATCGTCCATCCATAGTTGAATGGCATCATCACGGTCTTGTAAACCGGGTGGGGATGCTGTCCATATGCTTCTACAACCGGTCCGTCTGCCGGCCATGGCAGGCGTCCCTTGTTGGATTCAAAGCTCTTCGCGAGGGTGTAATCGATTTCGTCTTTCTTGGTAGTGGTCGTCGAGCCTTTCTTGGCTGTGGAAGTGCCTCCGGTCTTTCCCTTGCTTGCAGCCTCGGCCTTGCGCATGGCTTCCTGGATGATCCTCTGGATCTCTCGGTTCAGGGCTTCTACCTGTTTGCGCTTCTGGGCCAGTTGGTTCTGGTACTGTTTCCGGTCACGCTGGAGGGTCGAGATGAGCTTCTGGGAGTCGGATTCTTCTGACTGGAGGGTCTTCAGGTCGGACTGCCTCTGGGCCCGGAGGGCGATGGCCCTGGACTTGATCTCTTCCAGTTCCTCTTTCTGCTTCTCAACCTCTTCGCGGGTCTCGCGCAGCTTGACGGCCTGGTTGTTCAGGTTCCCGGACAGGTTCTTGAGATAACCGAACCTCCTGTAGGCCTGCCCCATGTTCTGGCTGGCCAGGATGTAAAGGAACCAGACCTTGGAATCCCGGTTGCGATAGGCATTCTTTACCAGGCGGTTGTAGTACAAGGACATGGTGTCCAGACGGTCCTGCAGCCTCTTGAGGGAGTCTTCCTTGACCCGGATGCGGTTGGTTATGTTCGCAATCTCGAGTTCGCTTTCGGAGAGGAGCTTGCGCCTCGTGGAGACCTTTTTCTGCAGGAGGGTCAGGTTGGCAAGGGCCGTCTGGCTCTTGCGTGAATTCTCGTTGAGCTGTTTGTTGAGGATAGCGATTTCCTTTTCCAGGGCGGCCTTGCGGCTCTCCTGGGAGGATGTGTTCTGGCCTGCGGCGGATATGCCCGTCAGGACGGCTATGGCGACCGCCGCCGTCCATCTCATCATCATATGCCGGATGCTCCCTTTCATTTCTTGATGCGTTCCAGCCTTGCCTTTATCCTCTGCTCGAGGTCTTCGATCTTCCCGTCCTGGTTCTTGGCCACCGCCTGGTTCCAGTAAACCTTCGCCAGGTCATACTCTCCAAGCGCGTACAGCACTTCAGCATAATGGTCCAGGATGACCGCACTGTCTTTCCCGCCATACAGCATCGCGTGCTTGAAATAGGTCTTCGCCTCGGCGGAGCGGCCCTGCAGGTGCAGGATCCATCCATATGTGTCGAGATATGTCGGGTTGTCCGGTTCGGCGGTCACTGTCTTCTTGCTCATCGCCTCGGCCTTCTTGAGCTGCTTGCGCTCCTCGCTGAGGTAGTAGGCGTAATTGTTCAGGGTAGGCACATGGTTCGGGCTGATCTTCAGGACTTTCTCATATGCCTTGTAAGCCTTTTTGTGGTCTCCGGCCTGATGGTAGGCGTCGCCGATCGTGGACCACGCGGGAATTGTTACCGTCGTGTCTGCGCCTGCGATGGAGATTATCTTCTCTTCGGTTGCGATGATCTTGTCCCAGTCTCCCAGATTGTAGTATGCCGCGACCTTCATCTCTTCGAAATCCACGTCGTCACCGAAGTACTTCGAGGCTTCGTCGGCAGTGGAGATGACCCCTTCCCAGTCCCTTGATGAGCCCAGCAGCTGGATGTAGGTCATCCTGGCCATTTTGCTTCTGGGGTACAGGTCCATGTTCTTGCGGAAAGCCGAGACGGCCTTGTCCTTGCGGGAGGTGCCGTAATAATAGGCTCCAGCGGCCTGGAGGACCGTAGAGTCAACAGGATGGAGGGATATGCACTGCTCGAAAAGGGTGTCTATCTGTGGCATGAAACTGTGAACGAAGGCCTGGTCGCTTCGGGTGGTGAGGGCGCTCAGGTACTGGGCCTTTGCAGCTGGAAGCTGGTCCGGATTGGAGATGAACCCGTTTATGATCTTGAAGAATCCCGGGTAATCACGCCTCTGCCGGAAAACCTCGGCTTTCCCGAGTAGGGCCGGAATGTAGTCGGATGACAGGCCGAGGGCTTCTTCATAATAGGTCAGGGCCAGGGAGTCCTCGTACTGGGCCATCTTGTAGTCTCCCATTGTCACCAGGATGTCTGGAGAGGAATAATCCTCGTTGAAAGATTCCAGGGCCTTGAATGCCTCCTCGGGCTTGTTCTGGTGGAGGAGGATCTGGTAGCGCATGCCGGTGAGCTGCTCGTTCTTGCCGAAGGCGCCTTCGATGTTGTCGAGCTCGTCCATCGCCTTGTCCAGCTGCCCGTGACGCAGGTAGAGGTTCACCAGGTTGTAGTAGAGGTCCGTTTTTTTCGGAAAGGCCTTCAGGAGGCGTTCATATGTGTCTATTGTCAGTTCATCCTGGCCGTCGGCCTGATATGCCAGCGCGAGCCTTTCCCTGTACCAGTAGTTGGCTGTGTCGATCGAGGCTGCCTTCTTGAGGTTGTCTATCGCTTCTTTGTTGTTGCCGAGCCTGAGGTTGCACATGCCAAGGTAGTACCATGCGGCGTCGTTGAGGGGGTCGGATGCAACCAGTGAGCCCAGTTGCTTGCGCGCGAGAGTGTAATCCCGGGCCGCGGTGTAGTTCGTGACCATGGTCAGGAAGTCGTTCTCGGCTTTCCGATGCCGCTGCGAATCCTGTGCAACTGCACTTACCGTGAGGAAAATGCAGGATGTGAAAACGATCAAGAATTCTCTTGCAGTCATATCTGCAAAAATAATTAAATTTGCCATGAATGGAAAATTCCGGTGTGTAATGCAACGTTCAGAGCTAAAATTGCATCTTAACACACGGGTACAGGAAGAAGACCAGCCTGTACGGAAAACGAGACCGGAAGCGGTAAAGCAGAAGGATTTGCAGTTGGAGCAGTTGGCACGTGAGTGCCGCGGAGGCAGCCGGACAGCGCAGAAGAAGCTGTACGATGCCCTTGCTCCAAAGATGTTCTCCCTTTGTATCCGTTACATGGGAGATCGGCAGAGTGCCGAGGATGTGCTGCAGGACGGTTTCGTGACTTTGTTTACCAGGCTGGGCAGCTTCTCGGGGGAGGGATCCTTCGAAGGCTGGGCCCGCAAGATCTTTGTCAATACTGCGCTCATGAGCCTGAGGAAGACGGACATCCTTCGTTCCGCAGAGGACACGGATGCCGCCTGGGGCCTTGGAAGCGGTGACGCCACCGCCATCCAGACCCTCGGGTACAAGGAGCTCCTGAAACTGATTTCAGGTCTGCCGGCCGGTTTCCGTACCGTATTCAACATGTACGTTATCGAGGGTTGGTCCCACAAGGAAATAGCCGCGGCACTGGGAATCACCGAAGGAACTTCGAGGTCCCAGCTCCAGAGGGCGAGAATGATGCTGCAGGAGAGGATAAAGAAAAAGTAAAGATGCAAGAAGACGACAACAGAGACTTTGACCTGCTTGTGAGGTCGATGTTCGAAGATGCGGAGGAAGAAGTTCCTTCCCGCATCTGGGATGCTGTCTCCTCCAGGATGGATGTTCCCGCAAGGAAACCCGCCGTCGTCTGGTGGAGAAGGGCTGCCGTCAGTGCCGCAGCGATTGCGGCCATTGCGTCCGGCATCTTCCTGGGCCTCCATGATTCAACCCTACCAAATACCGATGGAGCGCTCGAAGTTGTCCAGCAGGCTCCCACAGTGTCCCCCCTCGCAGAACTCCTGCCTTCTTCTCAGGATGAGACACAATCAGAAGTTCTCCCGGAAACAATTGTCCGGAAAGAAGTTACAGCAAAGAGGCAGGAAATAGCCAGGTCCTTGGAGGCAGAAGATGTCACCGATGTCGGTCCCGTGAAGGTTGAAACTTCAGAAGAACCGCTGGAGACTCCGGTTCCGGCAGAGTCCGCAGAAGCCCCGGAGACTGAGGTGGATGAAGATTCCGCTGAGGCGATGGAAATCCTGGAGACAGTTGACGGGACAGCCCTGCAGGACGATCCGTTCGTATCCGGGGAATCCTGGGATGAGGTCCCCCAGCGCGGCGGCAGGTTCTCCTTCTCCGCCGGAGGCAACGCACAGACCAACACTGTTTCCGGAGGAGAGGTGGCAGTGAGGCCCTTCATGGCTCCCGGAGCGGTTACCGTGCCCGACAAAACGACCGTGAAGGAGCAGGGCAAGAGCACCTTCGGGATCCCGGTTTCCGTGGGCCTCGGAGTCAGCTACCGTTTCAATCCGAGATGGTCGGTCGGCCTCGGCCTGAATGCAACGCGGCTCTCCCGCACCTTCGCCGGCAAGTACATTGAGATTGCCGAGGACGGAACCCTCGCCAGGACTGTGACAGGGGACATTGACCAGACCCTGCTCTACGTGGGAGTTCCCCTGAATGTCTATTTCGACATCCTGAAGAGCAATGCCGTCCGCTTCTACACTTATGGCGGCGGCACGGTGGAAAAAGGACTGTCGAACCGCTACACCATCCACGACAAGTCATCCGACATCCATTTCAAGGGAGAGTTTGACGGGCTCCAGTTTTCCGCCGGTCTGGGAATGGGTGTCGAACTCAAGCTTGTCGGAGGACTTGGAATCTATGTCGACCCCAGCCTGAGGTACTATTTCGACTGCTCACAGCCTACGAGCATCAGGACGGAAGAGCCTCTCATGATGACCATGGACATAGGCTTCCGGTTCAATTTCAAATAAGAAACATATTTCTTCACTTAAATACGTAAATATATGTCGTGAGATCCCGCGGGAAGTTCTTTCCTGCGGGATCTTTTTGTTTTCTTTGCGGCAAAAGGACCGCAATGGGAAAGTATCTTGTACACATCGCCATCATCCTCCTGGCTGTCTCCGCCGGATGTGAACCGCTCGATATCGGAATCGAAGCCAGGCGGCATGGCGAGCCGTCCGGGGAGCGGGCCTCGGGGAGGGAGAAGCCCCAGGTCACCAAGGCAGACACATTCGTCTATGTCTCCGGGGTGGAGTTCCCCGAGTCATATGACTGGGCCACCGACAGCGCATTCGGGAATGTGTCTTCTAAGCTTGTGCTGTTCAGGGACGGAGTCAGGGTCTGTGAGATCCCGGCAGGTCCCGGGACAGTTTTCAGCGCCGATCCGGACATGCACCGGATTGCCGGAGGCCACCTGTGGACCGACGGACTGTCCGGGACGAAGACAGTCATTTGCTCGGACGGACGTGAACGGTTCCGGTTCAAGGGACGTGAAAGCATATGCTCATTTGTCCTGGACGGAGAGGATGTGCTTACCCTCGGGTCGGCGCGCGACGGTCCCGGAGTGTTCTACCGCCGCAACGGCGACCTCGTGTTTTCGGATGAGAAGGGAAGGTGCATAAGCCCGCTTTACCGCGACGGCGGCCGGTGGTATTTTGCCTATCGCAGGACTGTCGGCGAGGCGGCTTCCATAGCCCGGGACGAGTATTTCATGGTCGAAGACGGGATATCCCTTCCGGTGGAAGTCCCCTCTGATGCGGAGAAGGTGTTCGACATGAGGATGATAGGCGGTACACTGTACATGGTGATCAGCGTCAAGGGTTCCAGCGTGGGCCCGTATCTGGTGCAGGGCGGCGGCAGGACCGCCATGGGAAGCGCCGGAAGGATTCCGCTCGACTGTTCCATAGTTCCCAGGAGCGGGGACATATGGGTGAGGGGACATGTGAAGGATGGGAAGGGAACGGTGTATGCGACCCTGTGGTCGAAATCAAAGGTCATCGCCAACCGTCCGGGAGTGGGCTCCTGCATCGTACCGCTGGGGGAGGATTACCTGGTGGTGTCCAATGATGGAAGGTCCGGACTGAGCATCTCCGGGAGCAGGATTGGGAACCTGACTGCACCTCCGCCGAGCAAGTTCTTTACAGACGGCGGCTCGTTCTGCAGTGGAGGCAGGGTACTCCTTGCCTGGACCCAGTGCGGGAAAGGCTCCTTCGTGTGGGACGGGGGAGAAGTTGGGAATCTGGAGATAAACGGCTTTCTTACAGGTGTTTCCCTATGGCCTTAGTCTTTCCAGGAGATTGTCCTGGCCTGATCCGGGGCGACAGTGATCCTGACACGGAGGGTTTCGTCTGGGAGAAGGCCCTCGATGTTCTCCGGCCACTCCATCAGGCAGAGGCATCCGCTGTCGATGTAGTCATAAAAGCCGATGTCAAGGGCTTCGGAGTCCTTGGTGATGCGGTAGAAATCGAAGTGGAAGACTGACTCGCCGCTCAGTGTCCTGTACTCATTGACGATGGCAAAAGTCGGGGAACTTACGGCGTCTTCCTTGACGGATAGCCTGCGGCATATGGCCGTAATGAATGTAGTCTTCCCGGCACCCATCGGGGCGTAAAAGGCTATGAGTTTGCGGTCCCCGATCTCACGGAGGAATTCTTCTGCGGCCCTGTCAATGTCTTCGAGGCTCTTTATGACGATCTCATGATCCATGTTTCAAGAGAATTTTGGCAAAGATAACAAATCATAACATATGCTTGTAAATATTTTCGGCGCTAAGTGTATAGGGATCGATGCGGTTCCTGTGACGGTAGAGGTGGACGTGGTCCCGGGAATAGGGATCCACCTGGTAGGACTTGCTGACGTTGCGGTGCGGGAAAGCCTGCTCAGGACGATAACTGCGTTGCAGTCCCTGGATTTCCGGATTCCGGGGCGTAAGATTGTAATAAACCTGGCACCTGCGGATATCCACAAGAGCGGAAGCGGATTTGACGTGCCGATTGCCCTGGGGATCATTGCTGCCTCGGGGCAGAAAGTGTTTCCATCGCTGGATAAGTATCTCATTATGGGGGAATTGGGGCTTGACGGGACAGTGAGGAGCGTTTCCGGAGCGCTCCCTATAGTCGAGCTGGCCATCAAGCAGGGCTTCAAAGGTTGTATCCTGCCGCTGGAGTCCGCACTTGAGGCCCTGGAATTCAGGCAGATCCCCATTTATGGAGTCAGGAACCTCCCGGAGGTGATAAGGATACTCTCCGAAGAAGACGATTGCGGTGACCTCCTTATCTGGAACTCCGGGGAGGTCCTGGATTTTGATAATCATGGCGGACGGGTGCAGTCCTCAGACCGCATGGACTTCTCCGAGATAGTGGGGCAGGACATGGCAAAGCGGGGGGCGGAGATAGCCTGCTCCGGGGGGCATAATGTGATAATGGTCGGTCCGATGGGGGCAGGGAAGACATCCCTTGCAAAGGCCATGGCAGCCATCCTGCCTCCGATGACGATGGAGGAAGCCATTACGACAAGCAAGATTTACTCTGTGGCGGGGACGGGGAACATGCGACACGGGCTGATCCGTACCAGGCCATTCCGTGCGCCGCATTACAGCGCCTCCCTTCCTGCGATAATAGGGGGCGGAGGCGGGGACAGCATACTCCCCGGTGAAGTCAGCCTGGCCGAGAACGGGATTCTCTTCCTGGATGAATTCTGCCTCGCCCCGAAGTCGGTGATGGAGGCTTTGAGAGGCCCGGTAGAGGACCGCCAGGTGGTTATTTCCAGATTGAGGTCGAAAGTCAGGTTCCCTTCTTCATTCATGCTGGTTGCCGCCACGAATCCCTGTCCGTGCGGGTACTGGGGCGAAGGAGACAGATGTACGTGCACTCCCGGGCAGAGAGCGTCCTATCTCAGCCGTTTGAATGGTCCTTTGATCGATAGGATCGATCTGCAGATTTGGATGCATCAGATTGATTCAAAGCAGCTTATCAATAAGAGGAGGGGAGAGTCCAGCGCAGAGGTGGCCCGAAGGGTGGAAGCTGCACGGCAGGTGCAGGAAGCCCGCTTCCAGGGCAGCGGCATTACCACCAATGCCGAGATGAACAGCCGCCAGCTTGAGGAGTTCTGTTTCTTGTCCGGAGAATGCCGGGACTTTCTGGAGAAGCTGATTTCCTCATCCGGTATGTCAGCCAGGGCATATGGACGCATCGTGAAACTGGCCAGAACCATAGCAGACATGGATACTGTCCGTCTGGGGAAGAGTACTCCCTTAGAGATTTCAGTGGACCACCTCTCTGAAGCCTCCTCCTACCGTTTTCTGGACCGGAGACCGGAACTGTGACCCAAGAGTCTTCTACGCGATTCGAAGCGTTTACAAAGAAAAACTATTCGA
>CADCQP010000120.1 GCA_902803535.1 uncultured Bacteroidia bacterium
GGTACCGGTCCAGTATCTCTGCTGCAACCACAGACGCCTGGAACAGGCCTCGCATTGGAGTCCGGAAAACTACCGGCAGTACATCGCAGCCTATATGCGTTATGTCGAAATCGTCTGTGCGCAGATCCGTCAGGTGCTTAACGCGCTGGAATCTACCCCTGCGGGCAGGAACACCATAATCGTGCTCCTTGCGGACCATGGTGATGCCATGGCGTCCCACAGGATGGTTACCAAGATGGTGGATTTCCATGAGGAGTCTGTGAAGGTGCCTCTGATTGTCTGTGGCCCAAGTGTTTCCGGACATGGGAAGCATCTGCGGCAGCTGGTCCAGACCAGTACGGATTTCATCCCTACCCTCTGCGGGCTTGCCGGCATAGAGGTCCCGTCTTCTTTGAAGGGAATCAGCCATGCCCCATCGATCCTGGGACGCAGGCAGGCGGAGAATCATTCCTACGTAGTGTCTGAATGGCACTCTGAATACGACAGGATCGTATCTCCCGGAAGGATGGTCCGCTCCGCTGATGGATTCAAATACACCCACTACCTTGAGGGAAACGGAGAAGAACTCTATGATCTGACGAACGACCCCGGGGAAATGCACAACCTGGCCCGGAATCCACGGTACGCAGATTTCCTTGAGCGCCACAGGGCTATGCTTGACGAGTACATCGCGGCCAGCGGGGACGATTACCGGAGCCTTCAGGTGAAAGTGGATCCGAAATATCGCATGCATGCACCGGGATATCCGTCCCATATAGACGGATACAATCTCTGGAATTTCTGCAATCCTTCAGCCGCCCCAGGGCCCAATAATCCTTGAATATGAAAAAGTTATCCTTATTGATTATCCTTTCACTCCTCATATGCGGCTGCAGGGACGGATCCGGCACCTTGCAACGTACGACCAAGGAGATTCCAGGTCTCGTCGCCTTGTGGGATTTCGGCGGGAAAGACTACCTGACAGCAAAGGGCGGCCGTCCCGGCAATTTCTATCGCGGCGACATCGGAGGGCTTGCCGTTTACGACAGGGCCCTCAGCGATGCCGAGATGGCCTCGCTTTCACTGCGCTGACGAAAGAAGATATATCGGCGCTGACGGACTCAGTCCAGTTTCAGGAACCGCTCCAAGGCTGTAGAGATGTACCTGTAATGGGCCCTCTGCTCTTCGTCGGAGACACTGCGTGCGGCCCTGTCATAGACCTTCTTTACCTTAAGGAGACGTGCATACAGCAGGTGGTCATCTACCGGGGAACCCTGGAAGTCAAGGCTGCGGACAGGCTCGAAACCGTCCTTGCCGTTGTCTGCCAACCTTCTTGAAGAAGCAACTCCTGCCGCATTCGAAGCCCGCTGGGTGTATCCGACAAGCATATATTGCAACAACAGGTCGTAGTTGCCTTTTTTGCCTGAGCGGACCTTGCTGGTAATGTAGTCGAACAGGTCGTCATAGACTTCTTCCATGGAATATGGGTTGTCGGAATAGTTCTCCGCAAAGCGGGCCCTTGAGATCGAGGTGAATATCCTGTCAATGGCATTTGTCTGGACGAACGCGGCCAGGTCGCGCACGAAGAAGATATCGTGGTAGGCTGTCCGGTTGTTAGCCCAGTCAAGGTCGTCCATCTGCTCCAGGACATAGAGCAGAGCCTCCCTCTGCTTCTCCTCCGGAATCGCCTCCCATGGAGCTTTTCCGTCTCCGTCAACATGTTCAGACAGGTATATGCCGCCCACGTAATTCAAGAGGTCCAGCATGGGGTAAAGCATGTCCTGGAACATCATCGCATTGATGCCCAGCCGGAACCTGTAGTCCTTGTCCTGCCCCTCAAGCCATTTGTCAATGTTGGAGATGATATCCTTCAGGTTTTCGAAGTGTAACTTGGTGGACTTGACTGCGTCATCCCCAAGATCGTCATATGTGGTCCTGGGGTCGAGCCTGAGATTGGGCTGGTTGCGGCGGTATCCGCAAAGCGGATTGTCCGAGGCTTTTTCGACGAGCGTGTTCAGGAACGGGACTTCCTCCTCGGGGGTCTTTGCCCCGTCAACGGTGCCGTACAGCCAGCGGATGATGAAGCGGTCATATGGTCCTATCTGGGTGTGGACCAGCCGTACGCCCCGCTCCTTGTCGCCGGGACGGGCGACGAAATTGTACGGAAGCACATCCATGGCTGAACCTGAGAGTCCGTAGCGGGAGGTGAATGAGGGGCTCCTCAAAGAGTCCACAGGAACGGTACTTGATCCGAAGTAATTGAAATCCAGGCCCAGGCAAAGACCGGTGTGACGGATGACGTCAGATTCAATCCCTTCATAGATCAGGGGGTACAACCCATCGGCATCCCTTACTTCCGGTGCGACCCCGGCAAGCTGGGCGAACATGCGCTGCCTGTAATTCCGCATGATTCCCATCGGGACATATATTGTCGCGCTCAGGATTTCGCCGCTGCGCGGGTCAGTCCAGAACTGGCTCCTGATTTTCTCCGTCTGGTTAGCCTCGTATTTGATGCAACTGTACCGGAAGTCATTCGGATCGAACTTGGGGTCCGAATCCGGATAGGGAAGGACGCTGATCCGATCCTTGCTGCCGATTTCCGCGAAAGCTTCGTTCCACTTCAGGACGCCCTTTGTGATAGCCTCCGCGACAGGAGCGGGGAACAGTGTGTCGATGTAGAAAACAACCTGGCGGCCGGGACGCCAGCGCGTAGCGTACCTGACCGGTTTGGAACCCCTGTCAGAGGCTGAAAACCTGGTGTACTTGACCGGACGGACCCCGATGCGGGGATCCGCAATCCTGCCCTGCATAGGTTCTTCAGGAAGCAGCGACAGTGTGCGGCGCGTCAATACGGTCATGATCTCATCTCCGCCAGACATGCCTAGGACAGAGGTGCTCACTGCATATGATTCCAGGGCGAAGACGGAGACATTGTCCTCATATCCTTTAACTCCATAAAGCATGGAGCGCTCCCGTTCCAGGCGTAATTCCTTGCTTACCAGGCCGTCGAATGAATCTGCCGCCGTAGGGTCTACAGGATCCAGCCTTGCATCCTGTTCGCGGAAATAAGGGGCGGCATCAAAGACATAGCAGCTGTCAGGGGTGTATGCGCGGATGGGAAAAGCGGCTATGACGGCTCCGCTGTGGCTTTTGCGCAATGCTTCTGCCTTGGTGTCGTTATCTGCCTGATAGCGGAAACTGCTCACCTCGGTAAGGAGGACCAGCGAGTCTGTCGCCATGAACATGACATGAAGCGACTTGGGTGCCGTGAATCCTACAGCGGCCGTTCCGCCGTCAGATGTCTTTTCCACGCTGGAGGTCATGAGCATATCCTTCCCCAGCATGGATTTCGGAAGTTCGAAATAAAGGTCACCCTTGTCTGTAAAGCGGGCGGTAAGGAAACTCTGGGCCGTCTCTACCTTCTTGTCCTTGAACAGTTTCTGATAAGGCGTATCCTCATCTGCCATCACTGTGGCTGAAAAGCCGGTCGTCAGGGCAAGCAACAGCCCCCACATAATCATTCTCTTCATACCGTCTGCACTATTTGAGGGTTTTTTCTATGTTCCTGAGCAGGAGCTCATAGTGCGCCTGGGTGTCGGCGTCTCCGCTGCGTCTGCGTGAACTGACCGTCTTACGGGCCTTTTCAGCATATGAGAAGAATAGGGCCTCATCGACGTTCTGGCCAACGAACATCATGGTCGGAGTGCTGTATCCCAGGGAGACATCAGCCCCGTCGTAGTAGCAGACACTGCGGATCATATGGTCATAATCCCGGAGCATTTCCGGTACCGCAGGGGCCTGCGCGAGGCTCCTGGAAGGTACTGCGCCGTTTCCTGCATATGAATAGCCGGATGCGGCGAATGTAAGTGACAGGAATTCGCGCTGGAGCATCATCTGGACGTCATTCAGGGTACCCGTAGGTTTCCACACGAAGTCATTCACGTCTTTCAGGCACTCCTTTACTGAGTAAACGGGATCATCCTTTTCTGCTACTGCGATCGTACGTGCTACTTTCGCGGGGGCGCTTACGATAGCCTGTGCCAGGAAAGCCTTCAGGACCTTGGACGGCTGTCCCACGGTCGGGATGTCGGCCAGCAGGGCGGCATTGTCCAGCCAGTCCATGTCGGACACCTGGTCCATCAAGAACTGGAGCGCACGCTTCTGGGTCTCCGGAGGAACTACCTGATGAGCCCTTTCCACCGGGTCCCCGTCACATTTCTGCCAGAGGTAAACACCGCCGATGTTGGCATATACATGCAACAGGTAATTGTAATACTGATAGACGATTCCGGTGTAGATATCCTTGCGGTACTCGAAGTCGGCATCATCCTTCACCCATTCGTTCAGGTGGGAAAGGATGTATTTGAGATTCTTTATGCCGTATTCCGAGGCTTTCATCGAGTCGTCTCCCAGGTCCTCGGTCTGCGAGTGCGGATCCATTGGAAGCCCGCCCTGCTGAAGTCCGAAGCGGAGTATCGGATCGGCCTGTGCATCACTCAGCCAGCGGTCAGTGACTGCCTTTTCCGCAGAGAAGGAATCTACATCCAGGACCGGCATATAGGAGTAGCGGATAGCCCAATAATCATATGTGCCGAACTTGGGTGGCGTCAGCCTTACCCCGCGGTCCTCGTCACCAGGCTGTGCGACATAGTTGAACCTTGCATAGTCCATTATGGAGTGGGTGGTGCCGTGCTCGCGGGTGAAATCGGGGTCTCTCAGTGATTCGACCGGAATCGTAGCGGAAGATCCCATATTGTGCATCAGTCCCAGGCAGTGGCCTACCTCATGGGTGATGACGTAGCGGAGGGCATCTTCCAGGATTCCCTGCGGGAGATGGCCGCTCCTGATGGACGGTTCCGCCTGTGCTGTCTGGATGTACCGCCAGTTGTTCACCAGCTTCACTACATCGTGATACACATATACGGATGCATTGAGGATCTCTCCGCTGCGCGGATCTACCCACGACGGTCCCATGGCATTCTGGATGCCTATCGGGGCGTAACGGATGCACGAGTAACGGATATTGTCGGGATCGAACTCCGGATCATCCTTGGGATACTCCCGGGCTTCGATCGCATCTTTGAAACCGATCTTCTCAAAGGGTTCCTTCCATTGGTTCACCGCTTCGAAGATTGCCGGTTTCCAGCTTTCCGGGAAGGCGGGGTCGATGTAGAAGATGATCGGCTTGACCGGCTTGACTTTCTCACCGCGCCGGAATGCAGCCGTGTCAGAGGGCTCCATCCTCCAGCGGTTTGCGAAATATACGGTCTCTGTCTGCTGTGTGCTGTCGCTGAAAAGGACTTTCTCGGTCGGGAAGATTCCGATCCTGCTGTCTACGGCACGCGGACGCATCGGTTCACGCTCCAACAGGATGATAGAACGTGTCATCACGGCCGTAAACGGTACATCCTTGGCGATGTCCCGCCCGCCGCTGCTGAGCGTGTAGGTGTAGGACAGCGAACTCTTGACGGACAGGTTGTCGGAGAAAGCTTTTACATCAACCAGGAATGAACGGTCGCTCTGGTAGTTCGACATGCGTTTCGCTCCGGACGAGACATTCGCTCCGTAGTTGTCGAAGGGAGACATGTACTTGTTGTCTCCTACGAAGAAATCAGTTACGTCAAAGACAACCTTGGTGCTGTCGCCCGAGAAGGAGTCAATCTGGAAGGTCTTGATAATCGCACCAGTGCTCCCCATTTCGATGGCTTTCTTCAGGGCGGGATTCGCAGAATCGGTTATGTAGTCCCTGGAGACCAGGTAGAGGTTCATCTTTTTCCCTACCCTTTCAAAGCGGATATGCAGCGGATTGGACGGTTTGCTTCCGATGACGGCGTCTCCGTTGTCTGAGATTTCTGATACCGTGGATCCCATCAGCATCTCACGGTCCTGCAACTCGAGAGGGAATTCGAAATAGACTTTGTCCTTTGCTTTGTGGACGGTTATGAAGCCCTCATGGGTCTCCATCTTCCCTTTTCGGAATTTCTCGTAATCCGATTCCTTTTTCGTCGTATCAGAGGGAGCTTTCTTTGTCTTGTTGTCACTTGCCAGTGCCATTCCCGGGAATAACCCGGGAACGAGCACTGCGGCAATGAGAACGGCCGCACAAATCTTTTTCATCTGCAGTATAATCGTTTCTTTTAAAATTAGATAAGTTAAAGTAATATTACAAACTCTGGAATGAATCACTCTGGAATGCGATCTTTGTGACCGGCCCAAGGTCGGAGTTGAAGCTGTACAGCTCACTGGAGTTCCCGGATGCACGGTCTGTACGGCTCATCTTAAGGACGCGTACCTTTCCGTCAGAAGTAGCTACGACGAATTTTTCAGCATATTGCGTCCAGTCTCCGAATCCCAGGGCAGCCATCGGATTCTGGATCTCTCCGGAGTGGAAGGCTGTGATCTGGGCGGGGGCGGTGTAGAACTTCTTGATGGCACCGGTTATGGCATTGAAGAAGTAGAGGTCCTTGTTGCCGGTTCCAGTGAAGAAGATGATGTTATCCGGTCCTCCGACGAGGTCTCCCGTAATCATTGTGGCGGGGTCCATCGGGATGTTATCCGGTACCGGGAAGAACAGGTCCAGGTCAATGTCAATCGTACCCCATGAGTTGAAATAGCGGAATGAATAGAAGAAGAGCTTCCCGTCGGATTCACGCTGCAGCAGCATTACCACGGACAGGGACTGTTCCATTGCGAGCCAGTCGGCATCAAAGCCGCAGCAGTTCATTTTCAGGACTTTGTAGCCAGACAGGTCGCCCGGGTCAGGATATGTGATGTCCGGATATTCGTTTGTTCCGTCAAAACCGGGGCCTCCACGGTGTGCCTCATATGAATTAATGAAGAAATCGTCGCCCATCGGTGTAGCCTGGTAACCGCTCAGCTGTACACAGCCCTTGCTGTTCTCGTCATATGCGATGACGACAGGGCACTGTGCGCTCATGTCACTGGAAACAGGTGTGGTGTCTGTCCAATGGAATACCTTGATGCCGGTAATCGGGCTTGTGGGGAACACTCCTGTATGCGGGACATAGTCACTGAAACCATAGGTCTCTTCCCTGCGGACATAGACACTGCCGTCTGTCGCCAAGGCGTAAACATTGTCCTGCTTGTAGATTATTTCCTTGAAATCGACGGACGGAGCTCCCGCCATGAATTCATTGCGGATATGCCCCATTACTGACATGTTGTGGGCATTGAGGTCAATCGGACCTTCTTCTCCGGGCTGGACGATGTTGATGGCGAAGATCTGCGGATAACATGAATATCCATGCGCCGTCAGGTGGGTGACTCCCGGGGCGAGCTTTGCGCCGTTGTTTGCGCTGGCATATACGTCTTTGTACAGGATGAACGAACTGGCCTGGTCTTCTGCCGTCGGGTCGATATACAGGTAGCTCAGGTGGGATTCACCGTCTTTCTCGGAGATCATGGCCCATCCTGACGAATAGGCCTCGTTAACGTCGAAGGAGAAGTCGGACGGATACTGCTGGTTGTAACGCGTGTCTGTCAGCACAAGCATGCCGGTGTAACGGCCAGTCGGGCAGTTGTCCAGCACGAACGTCTTTTCGGTGGAATACAGTTCTCCGCCATAATACCATTCGAACCGGATGTCACTCTCGTTCAAGGTCTTGTCCATGATCTCATACTTTGCCGGGACGACAACTTGCTCGCCGACGCTGAATATGAACGGGGAGACAGCCGGATTAGTGGGATTGGTCCTCATATCGGGAGAAATGCGGATTGCACCCGATGTGGATTTCCAGTTGGAGGAGTAGATATCCTCGGTAGTATAGTCGTAATTGCCGTAATCCTTATAGCAGGCCTGCATGGAAAGCAGCAGGGCGGTCGCTATGCTAACGACAGTCAAAATCCTTTTCATGGCTATGCGTTTTTGGCATATGGAACTGAACTCAAAACTTTGGTTATGCCGTCAGCCTCATAGACAGGCTGGCCGGCCGCGTCTTTCTCGCGGAGGTAATAGACGAACTGTACTACATATGCAGTAATCTGGGCTGCAGTGGCGTCAGTCAGGTCAGAGATGCCTGTGGCCAGGATGAACTGCTCGTATTTGATGTCTGAATAGGGTCCGAGGAAGATCCTCTCCATGTCGTCGTTCCACCATGCAGGACGTGCGAGCTTGTTGGTAAGGGTGATGACGGCTGTCCGGAACTCTTCAGGTCCCAGGGAGAAGACATCATTGGCCTTGATCCTGAGTACCAGCAGCTTTTCCGTAGAGAGTTCTTCATTGTCCTTCAGCGTAACATGGAGAACGTCTTCGAAGACGTCCTGTCCGAACAGGACGGGTGAGGGGAGAGAGTAAGAGGCCGTTGTGGCGGTCGTTTTTATCTCGCCATCCGTAACGACTTCTACTTCATAAGGTTCTGCATGTGAAAGGGCTTTCCCGATAAGCAGGACCGGAATTTCCAGGTCATATGTGGTCTCTCCCGGGTGTGTAGCGAAGGAAAAGCGGTAGGGCGTTTCCGAGGCTTGCTTGAACTGCAGGTAGTGCCCGTCCTGGAAAGTGGGCAGCTGTTCCTCCTGGCAGGATACGCTCCCTGCGACGAGAAGGCTCAGAGCCAGAATCTTGATATATGTTTTCATTTCAGTAATTCTTAATTGAGGAATGAGACTTCGCTGTCAGGGATCTGCATTGTGTATTTCCCTTCCATGGGGACATATACACCGCCATTGTCGATAGTCGCGGCATTGGTGCGCTTGCAGTAGAAGAAATACTGGCCTTCGGCGACGCTCTCGCGGCGGGTTTCAGTGGCGATGGCCTGCATGGCCTCTTCCTGTGAGATGGTCTCGGCCAGGGTGTTGCCCATGCATCCGCGTGAGACACGGAGATTGTTGAGCAGCTTGACCGCGTCGGCTACGGAGCCATTGCGGACCAGGCATTCGGCCATGATCAGATGGATCTCGGAAATGCGCATGACCGGGAGCAGACGGTTTTCTACCAGTATTGAGTTGGATGTTCCGGAACGCTCGCGATACTTCAGGGAGGCTTTGGCGCTGGCATCTATGTTGAACACCAGCTTCCTAAGCCTGTAGTCGTCATTGTCGGCAAAGATGCCGTCCAGGTGCTTGAGCTTGTAGGACCCTCCCCGGTGGTCTGCGAATATATTCTCATAAGTCGTAGAGAGTGTCTCGTTGTAGAAGCACACCAGAAGTTCGTCCATCATCTTGTGGGGACGGTAGATCTCTGTGTCGGAATCCGAGAAGGTCGTGTAGACATACCATCTGTTTTCCTTGATGAAGACATCGTCAACAAGTTTTGCACAACGGTATGCATTCTCCACGTCTCCTTCGTACAGGTAAATACGTGCAAGCAGGGACAGGATGGCGACATAGTTGAGCCTTACTCCACGTGCGGAGAAGAAGAAATCCCGGGATGAGTTGCTGGCATAGAACCTGTTCCCCACGCTGGACATGAAATCGGAACTGTATCCGCCGACGGAGTCTGAAGGCATGAGAAGCTTTGCAGCTTTCTCCAGGTCAGCCTCGACGGCATCCAGGGTCTCCTGGACCGTCTTCCTGGAGGCGAATTTCTCCGGGTAAACGGTGACATATGGGATGGCCTTGGCATTCCGGTCCACAACGGGTGAAACCGCGAACAGGCGGAGCAGATCGAAGTGCATCAAAGCGCGAACCGCAATAGCTTCTCCTTCAATCATTTCAATCTCTCCACGGGCTGCTTCCGGGAATAGCGCCGAATCCGCTTTCTCCAGGTGCTGGAGGATGTTGTTCGCATTGGCGATGACATTGTAGGCGGAAGTCCAGATCTGCTCTCCAAAGGCTTTGACCTGGTCGGAGCCGTATTCATATTTTTCTACATATGAGAATTCAAGTCCGTCGCTGGAGGATGCGTTGTCATAGTCCTGGGACAGGGCGCTGGCAAAACCCCATGTCAGGTTCTTGCCGTAAAGCGAAGACGATGCGAGGGATTGGTACAGACCGTTGATTGCGGAATGGTAACCTCCGGCATCGCTGAACAGCTGCTTTTCGGTCGTGGTGTCTTCCGGCGTGATGTCAAGCCACTTGTTGCATGAGACCAGGGAAACCACGGCAAGGGCTGAAAGGATATATGTTGTAATCTTTTTCATAAGCCGGTTCATTTAGAAGGTCAAATTGACGGAGAAGTTGAGAGACCTGGCATAAGGATAGTCGAGGCCCCTTTCCCTATGGATCGTGCTCCAGTACGCGAGGTCCTGCATGCTGGCGGTAAGCCGCAGCATGCTGACCCGGATCTTCCTGAGGAGGGAAGGATCGAAATCATAGCTGATGGACAGCGAGTTGAACTGAAGCGTGTTGTCGTTCTGGACGAAGCGGGAGGTCGGACGCGTAGCGTAACCGCTCAGTGCTATGTCCTTGAGGGCGGTGATGTCTCCGGGATTAATCCAGCGCTGCTGGCCTACGCGACGGTCAGCATTGGATTCCAGCAGGTTGATGTCTTCCACGTAGTTCACTAGGGTCTGGTTGTACTGCTGACCTCCGGCCCTGTAGAGGAATGATGTGAACAGGGAGAACTGTTTCCAGCGGGCGTTCAGGCCGAACGATCCCTGGATCTTAGGTTCCGTGTTACCGATGATCTGCTGGTCGGCGGCATTCCATTCGTAAGTGATGTCCCCGTTGGGACGGACAAACACTTCGCGTCCGTTGGCCGGGTTGATTCCCAGTGACTTCATACCGAAAATGGAGGTAGTGGAACCACCTTCGACGAATTTCGTGTGCGGGATGGAGAACTCTGCGGATTTATGCTTGGAGTTATAGTCGGCATACAGCTTGTCGATCTGCTCGTTGTAGTTTTTGAGAGCCTCGGAAATCCGGAGGATCTTGTTCTTGTTGTGCGCCAGATTGCCGAACAGGGTAGCTTCCCAATCCTTGGAGCGGTAGAAGGTGTACCTTATATCCAGCTCGATACCCTTGTTCTCCACGCTTCCCATATTGTCGTAATAGGAAGAGAAACCAGAGGAAGACGGAAGGGTCACCGTTGTGATCATGTCACGGGTCGTCTTGTTGTAATATGTGGCCCGCAGGACCAGCCTGTCTTTCATGAACCCAAGGTCAACACCTGCATCGAATGAATCGGTCTTCTCCCATGTCAGGGCATCGTTTCCGAGGAAGCGCAGAGTGTTGCCCACTCCGGTGAGATACCAGTCTGTGGCTGAGGCGGTCACATAGCTCGATTTAGCTGCGTACACCGGGAAATTGACTCGACCGATCTGTCCATATGTAGCCCTCAGTTTCAGGCGGCTGATGACCGGGTTGTCTTTCATGAAGGCATAATTGTGGATGTTGAGACCTGCACCGGCCGACCAGAACGGAGCAACCTTTTTGTCCTTTCCGAATTCGGAAGAACCGTCGAAACGCACCGAAGCGTCTAGCAGGTAGATGTCATCGTAGGAGTAGTTGGCCAGGGCCAGAAAGCTGGCCAGCCTGGTCTCATTGCTGGAGCGGATGGGCTTGGCGGTAATTGTCATCGCATTGTTGACAGAGCTCAGGGCTCCGCTCGGGAATCCGGTATAGGAAGCGTACAGGTTCTCTATATTGTTCTCGATCAATTCGACACCACCCGTGAAGTTCAAGTAGTTCTTTCCAATGTTCTTGTTGTAAAGCAACAGGGCGTTGAGGTCCCAGGAAAGGGTCTCCGACTGTGAGGTGGTCAGCGAACCCATCTGTCGTGGATCGGTGGTTGATGCGAAAGCGGACGAAGCCGGGTCGATGAAAACTTTCCCCTCGCTGAAGCGCTTGCTTATTGCAAACTGGATTTTCGCGGTCAGGTCCTTGGTCGCGAAGTAATTGAGTGAGAATTTGTCGGAGATCTCATTGTAGGAATTCTTGTCATATGAATTCATATATGCCAATTCATACAATGGGTTGAGCCCGGTTATGCCGATGACTCCGAAAACGGGGAGCTTACGTGAATATCTCCCGGTCTCAGGATCCAGGAACGTAGCATATGGCTGCAGGTGGGAGTAGTCCGAGAAACTCTGGTTGGGGATCTCGCCTGAATTCATTGCGTCAAAATCGAACCGGTTGAGGAACTGCAGTTTGCCTACACGGTAATCCAGGATAAGTCCGGCACCGTAGGTGTTGCGGTCAGATCCCTTCATGACTCCGTTCGTTTTGTCATACTTGAATTCAGCACCCCAGCGGAGATCTTCGTTTCCGCCGTCGAAATACAGGCTGTGCTTATGATGGAATGCAGTGCGGAGGGGCTTGGAAAGCCAGTATGTGTCCACGCCGCGATTGACATTGTTAAGCTTCTCGATATAGTGGGAATAGTCGCTGATCCAGGTAGCGTCGGAAGAAGTGGGATCCGGGTTCATTTTGAAGAAACCGGCAGCCACCTCGGCATCCAGTTTCTCCTTGGCATTCATCAGGTTATATGCCGTCAGGTCCGGCACCTCAACGCCCGTGGTGAGGTTGTACTGGACACGGATGCGTCCTTGTTCGGGGGCCCGGCTCTCGATGACGACAACTCCGTTTGCGGCCCTGGAACCGTACAAGGCGGTTGCAGCGGCATCCTTAAGGAGTGTCAGGCTCAGGATTCGAGTCGGATCCATGTCATAGATCTTTTCCACGCCTACCTCAAAACCATCCAGGATGAAAATCGGGAGGTTATTGTTGGATGTCAGGTTCTGCCTGGAAATATCGGCGGTGTTGGTGGAGATCTCCATGTTCATTCCGGTCTGGCCGCGCATGTAGAACTCGGGCAGGGCATTGGGGTTGGAACCTGCGTTGATGTTCTCCATGATTCGGAAAGAGGGATCGAACACCTGGATGGATGAGATGATGTTCTTCGGGGACACTTTTACAAGTTCCTCCTTGGTTATCTTGGTAGTATTACCTGTAAAGCCCTCTTTACGGAGATTTACGTAACCGGTGACGACTACATCATCAAGTTGTTCGCTGTCCTTCATGGATATGTCCAGCGTCTGCTGTCCTGTCCATGCGACAGTCACGTTTTCCATGCCAAGGAATTGGAAACAGATCTGTGTCCCTTCCTTGCGGGGCAGGAAAGAAAGATAGTACTTGCCCTCTTCTGAAGTGAGGGCATTGTAGTTTGTCCCGGGAATGTAGACGACGGCACCGGCAAGGGGCTCGCCCGTAGAGGCGCTCACTACCGTTCCTGTCACGACATTCTTGTTCTGGGCTTGAAGGACTGTTGGCGGAAGGATCAGCAACACTGTCAAGAGTGACAGTATTTTTCTGAAAAGACCGGAAGCCTTCGATTGCTCGTTCCTTTTCATTAGAAAATAGTTTAATCAATAAGTGCCCAAAGGTAGCGATATAAAATGTCTTTTCATAGGCTTTTACTTGCAGCCAGAGAAAAATATCGATTTAAGAAGTCTTATTCTCAAATAAACGCTTATTCCTGATAATCAATAGCTTTCATATCTAGTCTCACCCGGTGGTGAAATGCTTAGAGGCGGAATCCGAGCCCCCATCTCCCACAGGGTCAGCCCCTTTGAAAAAGATTATTCCCTCTTGGACGACAGGGCAAGCGGATAATATACTCTGGTGGTGAAATTATTCGAGATCCAGAATCAGGAAGAAGTCCTCAAATGGAACGCAAAATTTCGTACTTGTAAATTTTTCGTAATAGTGACAAGAAACAAATACTTTGCTTCAAGCAGGATGTTTACACGGGAGTTAGTGTGTTTCCTTGAACTCCAGGATATCCAGCATAGAGAATAGGATGCCGTCTATCTCGAAATTCCAACTCTGGTGGAAATGACCGTAATACCAGTGGGAGACCGGATGCCCGGCCGACTTGAGATGGGTGAATATCTGGTCCATTGTCTCTCTCTCCTTTGCGCAATCCTCCGGAATATCCGGGTCCAGTTCCGCCCATTCGGTTAAGCCATCCTTTAAGATTAGCTCACAAAAGGATGGTGCCGTGTGAGTAATGACCGTATCGATCTTGAGTTCTTCACTGATGCTATCTAGCTTCTCCTTGTCATAAATGGGCATTTCATCGGCCCAGTATGATGCGACACCGGAGCGCAAATGCTTGGAATCGTGTTTTTTCCGGTAATTCCGGTCTATACTAACGGCACCACCGACGCATAGAATATTGTGTCCGCAAGCTTGGATGACACTGTAATCCGGAATGCAGCGGAATCGCTCGTGATGAATACGTTCCTCCTTGAAATATGCGGGGTCATCATGATTGCCACGGATCATCACAACCCAATTATTTGCTTTACTCAACCTCGAGGAATTGCGATTGTATACATTGTCATAGTATCCAGGCTTATCGAACCCAAATCCGCAGTCCCCAGCAATAATAAGCACGGTATCCGTCATTTGATACTGATAGCACAACTTATATATTACTGCGTTGAATTCGCCGTGAATATCGCCGCAGACAACTATACTTTTGGCGTTGGGAAATGTGTATTTATGAAATGAATTCATTTCTTCAACGATAGCCAATAAGGGGACAGCTTTTCCGTGATATAATCAACGACTTCATTCAGAGGTAAAACTCCCTTGTATTTCATCTTTTTCAAGAATGCGTTCCATTGAGTCTGCTTGATAGGATCATTCTTGAATTCTCCATTGAAAAGCGGATGATTCTCAGTATATGCCGTCCCTCTATTACTGAAAACAGAGGCAATTGCTTCATAAAGAGTTTCCTTATTCACCGTGACGTTTTCTGATTTTGACGAAAGAATGGAATATACATCAAAGAAGTCTTTCATCCGGCTATTGGCCAATGCCCTATCAATCATTATCTGAAACTTCTCGGCGACCACGGTCTCCAAAGAATACGCGTTGATACTTACCTCTGGCATGTCGTCAAGGAGGAGAGGATATTCCAATTCCTGGGGTTCTGGAACAACGATATCACCAAATCCAATATCCATAGAAAAAAGTTGTTCAATGGTGTCAAGATGAGCTTTCACAGTAACTGTAATGCCATTATACTCTTTATCCAAGGAGATATCCTCAACCTTGATGTCCTCCTCACTACTATCGAAAGTAAGACCATCCTCAGGGCACTGAATTCCGGATGTTCAGGAGTTTGGTCCGAACTGACTTCGCTACATTTCTCTTCTCCATATTACAGCCCCATTTCAAGGTATTGTTTCATTGTTGACAGCACTCTCATTTGCTTTGCGTAATCCATAAGGCGGGATATGTTACGATCTTTGCGCTTGAGATAGTTCCTAAGAA
>CADCQP010000121.1 GCA_902803535.1 uncultured Bacteroidia bacterium
TAATCAAAATCTTCCACGTCACGGAACGGCAGTTCCAAAAAGAGCATGTCAGCGATGGAAGGATCTGTCTTGCATAGGGAATCCCTCAAACCGTCGAGGACCATGGACGGCCCCCCGAGGAAAGCCATCCTGTATCTCTTCATGTTGATTATGGAGGTGAACAGGTTGAAACCCGACGTCTGCGGAGGTCTCACGCCCCACACCCATTTGATGAAGACCGGTATCCACCCACTGTCGCAGACCGTGAACGCAGAGCCGGATAGGACGTCCCTGTACTCCGGATCCAGGAACGCCTGGACCACGACATTCGCATCAGCCACGCAGACATATGAACTCCTGTCCACCCCGGCAAGGCGGTCGATCTCTGCGGTGACCTTGTCGATTCCGAACAGATAGTCTATGTCAAAATACCTCTCCAACGGCATATGCCTTATTTTTCGTCTGCTATTCTCAGCAAATACTGCCCGTACTGGTTCTTGGCCATGGGCATGGCTATTTCACGGAGCCTTGCGGCATCTATCCATCCCTTGCGGAAGGCGATCTCTTCAGGGCATGCGACTTTCATCCCCTGCCTCTTTTCGATGACCTCGATGTAGGTGGATGCTTCAGCCAGTGAATCGTGTGTTCCCGTGTCGAGCCAGGCGAATCCCCTTCCGAGGGAAATGACCCTCAGCCTGCCGCGGTTCAGGAATTCCTGGTTGACAGATGTTATCTCCAGTTCCCCGCGGGCAGACGGTTTCACATGGGCGGCGATATCCACGACCTCATTGGGATAGAAATACAAGCCGGTCACCGCATAATGTGACTTTGGCCTGGCAGGTTTCTCCTCAATGCTGAGGCAGTTCCCGTCTGCATCGAATTCAGCGACTCCGTATCGCTCGGGATCACTGACCCAGTAGCCGAAAACGGTAGCCTTACCTTCAACCTCGGCGTCATGTACTGCATGCTCCAGCATGGGGATAAAGTCATTCCCGTGGAAAATATTGTCGCCAAGGACCATGCATACAGAATCATCCCCAATGAATTCCCTTCCGAGGATGAAGGCCTGGGCCAGGCCGTCCGGAGAAGGCTGTGGGACATAGCTGAAACGGACACCGTAGTCGCTTCCGTCCCCAAGGAGCCTCTCGAACGAAGGCAGGTCCATGGGAGTGGAGATGACCAGGATGTCCCTTATCCCGGCATGCATGAGCACCGATATGGGATAGTAGACCATGGGCTTGTCGAATATGGGGAGCAGCTGCTTGCTCACCCCTTTGGTTATGGGGTAAAGCCGCGTCCCGCTACCTCCAGCCAGTACGATGCCTTTCATATCCTATTGTTTTTCAATTTTTTCTATCCTGTCAATACACTTACGGAGAGAATCCTGCCACCATGGGAGACTCACCCCGAAGACTTCCTTCACCTTTGACTTGTCCAGTACGGAATAATGCGGCCTGCGCGCCTTGGTCGGATACTGCCGGGAAGTACATGGACGTATGTCGCACACGTTCCCGGACATCCTGCATATGGCTACGGCGAAATCATACCAGGAAGTTACACCTTCATCGGTGAAATTGTATATCCCCGTGAGAGATAGCTGTCTCTTCGCTACTATCCCCGCGATGAATTCAGCCAGGTCCCTGGCATATGTCGGGGTACCTACCTGGTCTGCGACTACATTGAGGCTGTCACGCCCGGCGGTAAGGCTGCGCATGGTCTTGACGAAGTTCTTCCCATATGGGGAATAGAGCCAGGCCGTACGGAGGATCATGGCCTTACAGCCCGACCTCTGGATGGCGCACTCTCCTGCATATTTAGTAGCTCCGTATATGCCCAGCGGAGATGGCTGCGCGTCCTCGGGAATAGGTGAGGAGGCCCCGCCGTTGAAAATGTAGTCCGTGGAGATGTGGATGAGGGATGCGTCCCGCTCCGCCGCAACCTCGGCAAGGTTCTTGACCGCTACGTGATTGAGCAGTTCAGCCATCGAGGGGTCGTCCTCAGCCATGTCCACATTGGTGTAGGCCGCGCAGTTGATTATCAGGTCAACCTTTTCGGAATCGCAGATTATCTTCACGGCGCTGTCGTTGGTGATGTCAAGGCTCACCGTCTCGACTCCCGGCAGTTCGTTCACGTCAGTGAAGATCCAATGGTCCTTGGACCCGGAAGATACATTCCTGAGCTCCGTACCGAGCTGACCGTTTGCGCCTGTAACCAGTATATTCATATCATTCAGAATCCTTTCAATCCCTTGTTTACGAAATAACCGAAAAAAGACAGCGCTTCCCTTGGAAAAATACAGGCCTGCCTGGTGAAATACGGGAAGTAGATCATGAACGTGTGGAGTTTACGTGCTATCTTCTTCTCTTCAGTCCGTGCCTCCCGATGGTCATTGACCCCGAAATTTCCCCTCTTGAGGACATATTTCCACGCCTTCGATGCCCTGGAGGATTCACCCTCATCGTAGAGCGGCATCAGTGACGGATCAAGCCCCAGATAATCCACGACCATCTTTCCCAGCACCTTCCAGGGGCCTTCAAGCCCTGCCCTCCTGACGATATCGACCGCCTTGCTGAAATCAGTATCATCCTTGTGTCCTGCCAGGTAGAGTGCCCAGTCGCAAAGCTGCCTCAGGCCAAGACCTTCGAAGAAGTAATGCTTGCACAGGTGGATAAAGGTGTACGCGGCATTGTAATCATATGCTGGGACGGGGCAATCATAGCCACCGATGGATACGGTGACTGTCCCCCCGTCAGACAGGATTGCATCCTGCATCCCGGAAAGCACACCGTCAACCTTCGAATTCAGCCAAGTAGAGAGGCTTCCATGAATCTCCAGCTCGATCTTGCCGAATTTGTAGTCCTGGTGCAGGATCCCTTCCGCCTCGTCTCCGACATGGCTGGCACGGGGAGAGAGGAGGTCCTTGGCAGAGGCGTAATCCTCCTTGCTGAGAAGCAGGTCGACGTCTCCGGGACTGCGATGGGATGGTACGGGCCATTCGCGTGCGAGCCCCTGCCCTTTCAAAAGGACCGGCCGGAGTCCATTGTCTGTCAGGAACTTCATCACCTTGGGAATGAACTCGTCCACCTTCCGGTTCCGTTTCTCAACAGCCATGACGTCGCTGGCGAACCTGATCTGGTCACTTTCAGCAGGACCGTATCCGGGTGCCAAGGTGGCGATACCATCCGAAACTGGACCGACGACTGCCTGCTGCTCAGCCAGTTCGTAGATGGCATTCCAGTCCACATAGCCGCGGAAAAGCGAAGTGTCCGCCGCATTTTTCCAGAGACCGGCACGAAGCAGTCCGTTGAACCTGGCACGGGCAAGGGAGCGGGCCCTTCTCCTGGCGAAGCATCCGGAACCTCTTCCCTGGCGGTCCCTGGCATTCCGCAGGGCCATTAAGGGGAAAGTCCTCAGTGCAAAGGACTTTGTACTGCCTGATGAAGTCAGGCTCTTGATGGTGCGCTTAGCCTTGGGAAGGTATGACGGATCATACAAAGGCATATCCTCCTCGCCGCATAGCCCTTCAAGGACAGCTGCTGCTGCAAATGTCTTCCATGCAGAGACCAGGCCGGATTTTTCCAGGTCCCCCTTCAGGGCCGCTCCGTCCACAAGATGCCCTTTGTCACGCATGTGGAAGGCCCAGTCGCCGAATTTTCCTGCCGCCCGGTCCCCGTCCAGGAAAGACTCGAAGAACCGCACGAAGACCTCAAGCGCAGAAACATTCAGGGGAAGTGCCGCGACATCCGAGGATTTGATACGGACACTGTTATCCTGCCCCGGAGCCCCGGAGCACCTTGCATATGCCTTTTCAAGAACGTCCCTCAGTGCCGTACCGGCCGCAAGGAACCGTTCAAGGCAGACTGTACTGGAGCCAGGCCGGGCCGTGAATGACATCTTCCCGTAGTCGACGCTGCCTTCTTGTCCGAGGATGGAACGCAGGGAATGGATTCCTCTGTAGAAGTCTTCTTCGGAGGGGGCATAAAAGACAATGCACTTCCCTGTCCTTTCAAGGATCGGGAAATGCAAGCCATTAAAAGAAAGGGAGGCTACAAGAGGGGGGATGATGGCATCATATTCCAGAATGCCATCACCGAACAAACCTGTACCTTCCCTGCGCATGCCGACGTCTTACAACGTCTTCACAGGAGTTCCCATGGGCCTGGCCGCAGGAGCTGCCTGCTGTGCGGGAGCTGCCTGGGCAGGATTCGGGGCAACGGGCCTCGGGGCCTGGCGCGGAGTGAGGTTTTCAGTCAGTTTCGCGAAGTCCTGGTCATTTATCATCTTGCAGATACCGTTGAACTTTGCATCCAAGTCCACCTGGAGCCTCTTGATGTGGAGGTCGCCCTCAACGCTGCAGGATGACTTGAGTGAGAGGGTGTCCTTGACATAGAAATTGCCCCTCATACGGCCCCAGAAGTCAACGTTGGTGCCGATGATGTCGCCTGTGACGACAGCCTTCTCACCAATGACTACGCGGCCCTGGGAAAAGACCTTGCCTTCAAATGTTCCGTCGATGCGGATGTCGTTCGGGGAGGATATTTCACCCTTGATGACTGTGCCGGTGGAGACCCTGCTCACCTCGTTCACATTCACTTCCTGTTCTCTGATTGGAGTTGCCATAATGGTTGTATTTTTTATATGTTTAGTCTTGGAAATTCCTCAAAGCTAGACGACTCCCTTGCCGTGGCAGTTCTTGTACTTCAAGCCGCTGCCGCAAGGACAGGGATCATTGCGTCCGACTTTCTTGTCAACCCTGACGGGGCTGTTGGACCTCTGCTCGCCATTAGTGGAAAGCTGGTTGCGGGAGGCCTGCATGCGGGACATGTCAGTCCTGCGGGAAACTGCAGCCTGCCTGATATTGGGCCTCTGCCGTCCCTGGTCTTCTTCTGAATCCCTGAGGGGGATGAATGACCTGAGCAGGAAGCGGAGCACGTCCTTGTTCAGGCCCTGGAGCATGTCGGAGAAGAGGTTATAGGACTCCAGCTTGTAGACTACAAGCGGGTCTTTCTGCTCATATGCAGCGTTCTGTACACTCTGGCGCAGGTCGTCCATCTCACGCAGGTGCTCCTTCCAGTGATCGTCTATCTGCCAGAGGATGAGGGTGCGGCTGAGCGATTTCTCTATCTCCTTGCCCTGGTTCTCATATGCTTTCTTGAGCGGGACGGACAGGTTCATTCCCTTCTTGCCGTCGGAAATGGGAAGGGCGATGTTCTCGTACATGCTGCCCTGCTTCTCATAGACATCCTTGATGAAGGGATAGACCTTCTCTTCCATGGTGTCCATGCGCCTGCGGTAAACTTCCTGCATATGTTCGAAGAGCTTGCGGGCCTTGTCCTGGGGGGTTGAATGGTCGTAGAACTCCGCGTCGAATCCGGGCTCGATGGAGAGCTGGGCCATCACATCCTCCTGGAATGCCTCGAATGGAAGTCCCTCGTCGTTCTCCACTATGATGTTGGCCTCGTCGAGCATCATGTTCATCACGTCGATTTCGATGCGCTCGCCGGAAAGGGCGTTGCGGCGCCTGGAGTAAACAGCCTCCCTCTGGTAGTTCATGACATCATCGTACTCGATGAGCCTCTTACGGATTCCGAAGTTGTTCTCTTCGACCTTGCGCTGTGCCCTTTCAATCTGCTTGGAAAGCATTCCGCTTTCAAGGGCTTCGTCGTCCTGCATTCCAAGCTTGTCGACGACTCCGGCGATCCTCTCGGAGCCGAACAGCCTCATGAGCTTGTCCTCGAGGGAAACATAGAACCTTGAGGATCCCGGGTCTCCCTGACGTCCGGCACGGCCGCGCAGCTGCCTGTCCACACGCCTGGAATCATGCCTCTCGGTACCGATGATCGCAAGTCCGCCGGCCTTCTTGACCTCAGGGGACAGCTTGATGTCGGTGCCTCGTCCGGCCATGTTGGTGGCGATGGTAACAGTGGAAGACTGACCCGCCTGGGCGACTATCTCGGCCTCACGCGCGTGCTCCTTGGCATTGAGGACATTGTGCCTGATGCCCCTGATGCGGAGCATACGGCTCAGCAGTTCGGAAGTCTCCACGTCGGTGGTACCGACCAGTACAGGACGGCCTTTCTTCACCAGCTCCTGGACCTCGGCGATGACCGCCGCATACTTGGCCTTCTTGGTCTTGTAGATAAGGTCCTCCTGGTCATCACGGATCACAGGACGGTTGGTCGGGATGACCACTACATCCAGCTTGTAGATCGACCAGAACTCTCCGGCTTCTGTCTCGGCGGTACCTGTCATACCGGCAAGCTTGTGGTACATCCTGAAGTAGTTCTGGAGGGTGATGGTGGCGAATGTCTGGGTCGCAGCCTCGACCTTCACGTTTTCCTTGGCCTCGACAGCCTGGTGGAGTCCATCGCTCCAGCGGCGTCCTTCCATGATTCGGCCGGTCTGCTCATCGACGATCTTCACCTTGTTGTCGATGACGATATAATCCACGTCCTTGGTGAACATGGCATATGCCTTGAGAAGCTGGGTAACCGTGTGGACCCTTTCGCTCTTGAGGGAGAAGTCTTCCATGAGGGCGTCCTTCTTCTGCTGCTTTTCCTCGGCTGAGAGGGACTGGTCGGATGTGATGGCTGCGATCTCGCTGCCCACATCGGGAAGGACGAAGAAATTGGAGTCGGACACCGAACTGGCGAGCAGGTCGTGTCCCTTGTCCGTCATGGTGACGGAATTCTGCTGCTCCTCGATTACGAAGTAAAGGGGATCGGTGACGGTAGGCATCTCCCTCTCGTTATCCTGCATGTAGAAGTTCTCCGCCTTCTGCATAAGCTGCTTCATGCCCTGTTCGCTGAGGAACTTGATAAGGGGCTGGTATTTAGGAAGTCCCTTCTTGGCACGGAGCAGGAGCATCCCGCCTTCGTCCTCCTTTCCTTCGGAAATGGCCTTCTTGGCATCATTGAGGACCTGGTTGACCAGGCTGCGCTGCTTCTGGTAGAGATTCTCGATGTAGGGCCTGAACTCCATGTACTGGTCGTCAGCGGCATCCTTGCCGACCGGACCGGATATGATCAGAGGAGTCCTGGCATCATCGATAAGGACAGAGTCAACCTCATCGACGATGGCGTAATGATGCTTGCGCTGTACGAGGTCCTGCTGGCGGATCGCCATATTGTCGCGCAGGTAGTCGAAGCCGAATTCGTTGTTGGTTCCGAATGTGATGTCGCAGTCATATGCCCTCTTGCGGGCATCGCTGTTGGGCTCATGCTTGTCGATGCAATCGACAGAAAGGCCATGGAACATGTACAGGGGGCCCATCCACTCAGAGTCTCGCTTGGACAGGTAATCGTTGACGGTGACCACATGGACTCCCTTGCCTGCAAGGGCATTCAGGAAGACAGGAAGGGTCGCGACAAGCGTCTTTCCTTCTCCGGTAGCCATCTCGGCGATCTTTCCCTGGTGGAGGACTATACCACCGATGAGCTGGACATCGTAATGGATCATGTCCCAGGTAACCTCATTGCCGCCCGCCTTCCAGTGATTATGCCATATGGCCTTGTCTTCTTCGATGTGCACGAAATCGTGGTCGATGGAGAGTTTCTTGTCGAAATCCGTGGCGGTCACCTCGATGGTCTCATTCTGGGCAAAGCGCCTGGCGGTGGATTTCATTATGGCGAATGCCTCTGGCAGGATCTCGTCGAGTTTCTTCTCGATAGCCTCGTCTTCTTCCTTCACAAGCTTGTCGGCCTCGGTCGCAAGCTTCTCCTTCTCGCTGATCGGGATGTCCCCGTCCAGCTCGGCCTTGATTTCGGATATGCGCTTCTCAAACGGGGCCTCAGCCTCGGCGATGCGCTCCCTGAGGACCTGCGAATGGGCACGGAGTTCATCATTCGAGAGTTTATCTATGCTTTCATATGCTGACAGGACTTTGTTCAGGACAGGCCTCACGGCCTTCATGTCCCTGTCGGACTTTGAACCGAAAATCTTCCTAAGAACTTCAACTACTGGCATTTCTCTGCTTATCTATATGATTATCAATTACTTCTATCTTACAATGGAAAATATCCCACTATCTTGCAAATTTAATGATTATCAATGACAAAACAAACAGTCTGCCATGCTTATTGCATGACAGACTGTCATTTCCTCCCCCTTCGGGGGACCGTTATTTGTCCATTAGCGCGGAGAGCCCCGAGAGGACCTCCTTGGTCAGCACCTTGCTCTGGTACTGCCCCTGGATGGAGCGGAACCTGTGGCAATCAGAACCGACCATGTCGTACCATCCCTTTGACAGGAGGATCTCGGCCTTCTGCCTCACCGTTTCGCCATATACTCCGACTATCGAAGGCAGGTTCATCTGAAGGGCACAGCCCATCTGCCTCAGCCTCTCATAATCAGGCATATGCATGTAACGATAGCGTTCAGGGTGTGCGATCATCGGACTGAATCCCTTTGAA
>CADCQP010000122.1 GCA_902803535.1 uncultured Bacteroidia bacterium
CACCGTCACCTGAGCGGAAAGCGTGACAGCCGCCATCATGGCAACCGCAGCGAGAAATAATCTTGGGGTGTTCATATGCAATTGATACTAGTGGCTGATTTTCCTGAACTCTTTTTTCGCGCGGGCAAGGTCTTTCATGAAGGCCTTGTCAGCATGCATGCGGGAAACAGAGGCCGCGGCGGCGCTGCGCTGCGCAGCAATGAATGCCGGGCGGAAAAAGTAATATAAAATTAATCTCCTCATAGTAAAGGCAAAGATACCTTTTTAGGAAACAAGAAAAAAGTATGTAACTTTGTTTTCATGGCAGATGATATAAAAAAACGGATACTCTTCGTAGCCCCATTTCCGCCTCCTCTGCACGGGAGCGCGGTAGTGAGCCAGCAGATTAGAGACAGTACCTTGATTAACAGCACTTTCCATTGCGACTACGTCAACCTGTCTGCTTCTCGGAAACTGAATGAGGTAGGTAAGCCAGGGTTCGTCAAGATATGGCGGATGTTCTCAGCGCTATGTGCGTTGATGGGAAAACTGCTGACCCGCCGCTACGACATATGCTGTCTGGCGGTCGCCTGCCACGGAACCGCATTCCTGAAAGACGCCCCATTCGTGCTGGCGTGCAAACTCTTCTGCCGGAAGATCGTGATCCAGCAGCACAACAAAGGAATGTCTGCCTATGTGGACCGCTGGCCTTACCGCTGGCTATTGCCGATGGTCTATAGGGGCACCACGGTCATCCTCCTGTCCGGACGCCTTTACCCTGATATCGAACGGGTGGTCCCGAAAGAGAATGTACTAGTCTGCCCGAACGGGATCAGGGTCGGGACAGATGGGACACATGAACGGCTTGAGAATGATGTCCCGCGCCTGCTGTTCTTGAGTAACCTGCTGGAAACCAAGGGGGTTTTCGTCCTCCTGGACGCACTGAAGATACTCTCTGACAAAGGGATACCGTTTGAATGCACCTTTGTGGGTGCAGAGAGCAAGGAAATCGATGCCGGGAGGTTTACAAAGGAAGTGGAGCGCCGGGGACTGGGCCGGATGGTGTCCTATCTCGGACGCAAGACAGGAGAAGCCAAGGAACAGGAATACGCGAAAAGCGACCTGTTCATATTCCCGAGTTACGATGAGTGCTTCGGGATAGTCCTGCTGGAAGCTATGTCCCACCGCCTGCCGATCGTAACCACGGATGAGGGAGGGATTCCCGACCTGGTGGAGGATGGGGTCAACGGGCTGATCAGCGAACGGAAGAACCCGAAATCGCTTGCCCACTGCATCGAAACCCTGCTTGCTGCCCCTGAACTCAGGAACAAGATGGGAGAAGAGGGATACAGGATCCTGCATGAGAAGTTTACGGAAGAAGTGTTCCTCCGGAGAATTTGCGATATTTTTACTAACTTGTAAACCAAATAACACTATAATAACAACATGAAAAACAGACTGACTTTTTTACTGCTGACGGTTGCAGCATCACTGAGCATATGCATAAGTGCCACGGCAGCAAATGATTCCAAGAAAAAAGCCGACAGGGAAATCATTGACCGCGTCGCTACATGGCAGGTCAAGCATCACGGAGAATGCAAGCACGCCCTAACGGACTGGACCAACGGAGCCCTCTACCGCGGAATGTACGAATGGGCTGATTACACAGGAGACAAGACCTATATGGACTTCCTGATGGACATCGGCAACCGCACTTCATGGGGCCTGGGCAAGAGGATTTACCATGCAGATGACGTATGCGTCGGACAGCTCTACACCGAGCTTTACAAGCGCTTCGGGGATGAGAAGATGATCGACCGTCTCAAGTACAGGATGGAATATGTGATAAACCATCCCAACACCCAGATCCTCCAGCACACCAACCCTAAGGCACGCGACCGCTGGACCTGGTGCGACGCACTGTTCATGGCTCCCCCGGTCTACGTAGAGATGTACAACATCACCGGAGACGAGAAATACCTCCAGTTCATGGACCGCGAGTACAAGCTCTGCACCGATTCGCTCTACAACAAGGCAGACCACCTCTATTACAGGGACAACAGCTACATTCCCAAGAGGGAAAAGAACGGGAAGAACATATACTGGGGCCGCGGAAACGGCTGGGTGTTCGCCGGACTCGCCATCATGCTGGAGCGTTTTCCGAAGGACCACTACACCTACAACTATTACCTGGATCTCTACAAGGAACTGGCTGCGGCCATCATCCGCTGCCAGGACGCTGACGGTTCTTGGCATGCCAGCATGCTGGATCCGGATTCCTACCCGATTGCCGAAAACAGCGCATCCGGATTCTTCACATATGGCCTGGCGTGGGGATGGAACCACGGGATCCTGACCGACCCGGTTTACAAGGAAGCGGCAGTGAAAGGATGGGAAGCCCTCAAGAAATATGTTCACGAGGACGGATTCCTGGGCAATGTCCAGCCCATAGGCGCAGCTCCCGGAGCAACGGGACCGGATAAGACCGAGGTTTACGGTGTAGGCGCATTCCTCCTGGCCGGAAGGCAGATTCTCGAAATGCCCAAGAAG
>CADCQP010000123.1 GCA_902803535.1 uncultured Bacteroidia bacterium
CGGGCTGTATTTCCCCGCTGATGCGCACAATCCCAACCTCCAGATCGGAGGAATGGAGAAGGTCCGCAAAGTGGTGGTGAAGATTCCCTACGTCCAGCATTAGAGACCGAGAGCCTCTTTCAAGAAGGGGCCGGTAACGCTCATAGGGTCCGCGGCAAGCTGTTCAGGCGTGCCGCGGGCTACTATTTGTCCCCCGCGGACTCCGCCTTCCGGACCAAGGTCCAGGATGTAGTCCACGCTCTTGAGCACGTCCAGGTTGTGCTCTATTATGATGACGGTATTTCCCTGGTCCACCAGCTTCTGGAGGACCGACAGCAGGATCTTTATGTCATCGAAATGCAATCCGGTAGTAGGCTCGTCAAGGATGTAGAGAGTGTTCCCGCTGGCTTTGCGGAACAGCTCCGCCGCCAGTTTCATCCTCTGGCTTTCGCCGCCGGAAAGGGTCACTGCCGACTGGCCAAGATGGACGTATCCAAGTCCCACGTCCACAAGCGCCTTCAGTTTCATGGCAATCTTCGGGACCGGCTTGAAGAATTCATATGCCTCTGAGATAGGCATTTCCAGAACGTCGTTGATGTTCTTTCCCTTGTAGCGGACTGCCATGGTGTCCTCCTTGTAGCGCTTCCCGCGGCATTCGTTGCACACTACGTTCACCGAGGGCAGGAAGTTCATCTCGATAACCTTGATTCCGGCGCCCTTGCACTCCTCGCACCTTCCGCCTGGCACATTGAACGAGAATCTCCCAGGTCCGAAACCGCGTACCTTGGCATCCGGTGTCTCGGCGAAGAGGTCCCTGATGTCGTTGAAAACTCCTGTGAATGTGGCAGGATTGCTCCTTGGGGTACGCCCGATGGGGGCCTGGTCTATTTCGATCAGCTTATCGATATTCTCCACCCCGGTTATGGAATCATAGGGGAGGGGCTTGATCTTGGCGTTGTAGTACTTGTCCTTCAGGATGGGCATCAGGGTCTCGGAAATGAGGGAAGATTTTCCGGAGCCGCTGACTCCGCTGATGCCGATGAAGCAGCCCAGCGGGAAGTGCACGTCAACATTCTTCAGGTTGTTGCCTCTGGCACCCAGCAGGCTTAATGTGAGTCCGTTACCTCTTCGGCGGACCTGGGGTACAGGGATGCTTTCCTTCCCGAGAAGGTAGTCCAGGGTGATGGATTTCCCGGTGATGCAATGAGGCCTGAGTTCCGCCGAGGGCTTCTTCCCGGAAAGGAGGGAGGACAGGGGGGCGTTGAGACATATGCGTCCTCCGTTTTCACCTGCTCCCGGTCCTACGTCCGTCAGCCAGTCGGCGCTGGTCATCGTTTCGAGGTCATGCTCGACCACCATTACGGAATTGCCCTGGTCGCGGAGTTCCTTGAGCGAGGCGATCAGTTTCCGGTTGTCCCTGGGATGCAGGCCTATCGAAGGCTCGTCCAGGATGTAGAGGACTCCTACCAGTTTCGAACCTATCTGGGTGGCCAGGCGAATCCGCTGGCTCTCACCTCCGGAGAGGGATGCGGTCGGCCTGTCGAGGGTCAGGTACTCAAGTCCGACATCCAGCATGAAACCCACCCTCTCCCTGAGGGCCTTGAGAATGTCATATGCTATTTTCTGCTCCCTCTGGGTAAGTTTCCCGGGAAGGGAATCGAGCCATGCGGCCAGTTCGCTGATCTCCATCGCAGAGACTTCGGGAATGGTCTTGCCGTCAATCCTGAAGCAAAGTGCCTGGGGGTTGAGCCTGGTGCCATGGCAGTGCGGGCAGACCACCTTGTCATCGATGTCGGAGACCAGTCCCGGGAATGAGATCATCTCGGAATCAATTCCTTCCCCGACGCGGAAAAGTTCATCGGACCCGTATATGATAAGGCTTATCGCTTCGTCAGGTATGGCTGCGATCGGGTCATAGAGGGAGAAATTGTACTTGCGGGCTATGGCCCTTATTATGTCGAATTTGCGGTTTTCGCGTACTTTCCCCAGAGGGATTATGCCTCCGTCGGCCACGGAGACGTTCCTGTCCGGGATGATGGCGTCTATGTCCACGTTGACTATTGTCCCGAGTCCCTTGCAATGGGGGCAGTAGCCTTCAGGAGAATTGAATGAGAAGGAATGCGGGGCGGGCTCCCGGAGGGACAGTCCCGTGTCCGGGTCGATCAGGTGCCTGGAGTAATGCCTCAGCTCCCCGGTCTCCATGTCCAGTACCGCCGCGGAACCCTTGCCGATGTCCAGGGTGGCCATGACGCTGTCACGGACCCTCTTCTCATCTCCGGAGCGGGGCTTGAGCTTGTCCACGACAAGTTCGATGAAGTGCGGGCTGTAGCGGTCCAGTTGGGTCACGTCCGCCAGCTGGAGTATCTGTCCGTCGATCCTGATCTCGGTGTAGCCCCTGTGCCTCATCTGCTCGAAGAGCTCGCGGTAATGTCCCTTGCGCCCGCGCACGAGCGGGGCCAGCAGGTAACACTTTCTCTGCGAGTAGTTCTGCATGATCAGGTCGGTGATCTGCTCGTCGGTGTAGCGGGAGAGCTCCTTGCCGGTCGCGGGGGAGTAGGCTCTCGAAGCCCTGGCGTAGAGAAGCCTCAGGAAATCATATGTCTCAGTGATTGTCCCTACGGTGGACCGGGGGTTCTTCCCGGTGGTTTTCTGCTCTATGGCTATGATGGGGCTGAGCCCGGATATGCTTTCGATTTCGGGCTTCTCGAGGATGCCCATGAAATGCTTGGCATATGGCGAGAGGGTGTCCATGTAGCGCCTCTGGCCTTCGGCATATATGGTGTCAAAAGCCAGGGAGGACTTTCCGCTTCCGCTCAGTCCGGTTATGACTACGAATTTTCCGCGGGGGATGTCCAGGTTGACTCCTTTGAGGTTGTGGGCCTTTGCCCCGCGTATCTTGATATAGTTGTCGTTGTCCAATACAAATCTTCTTTCCTGAAGTACAAAGTTACTAAAATGAAGCGAGAAATGACTAAATTTGTGAGAAACACGTAAAGGCAGATGCTTCAGATAAAGACATTTATTTTCAATCCGTTCGAGGAGAGGGGGATGGTGCTCTGGGACGAAAGCAGGCAAGGGGTGATAGTGGATCCGGGATGCTATGACGAAGCCGAACTGGGACTGATTCGCGACTACGTTGACCAGAACCATCTGGAGATCAAGGCCATATGGCTTACGCACGGCCATTTTGACCACATCTACGGAGTCAGCGCCCTCGCATCCGGGTACGGTGTCCCGGTGTACATGAATCCCGAAGACGAGGTGATCCTCAGCCATGATGCCATGCTCTCGTCCAATTTCGGACTCAAG